>JAGVSZ010000177.1 GCA_019137045.1 Betaproteobacteria bacterium | reverse complement strand
GGGATCGGCGCGACGTGCGGCGCCGCCATTCAACCACGAGCAGCGATCCTCGCGCGTGTGAATGATCCTGAGCACCAGGACGTCCGTCTCCGCGGGTTCATACCGGACCTCGTAGTCGACCGTCCGGACGCGCCGAACTTCCCGCGGCGCGAACTCCGGCAGCCGCAAGCCGATCCCGGGACAAGCAGGGATCCGACTTGCGCCAGCGACGATCTACCGGACGACGCGGGCAACCGCCGTCGGGTTGACGGGCTGCAGAAATTCCTAGAGGCGCCCCAGAGCCGAGTGCGCCTTGCTCGTCCAGCGGAGCGCCACGAATTAGCGCCGGGGGACGGTCCGGGCAAAAAAGAAAAGGGGATCAAGATCCCCGTTTTCGTTGGTGCTGGTGAGTGGACTCGAACCACCGACCTACTGATTACGAATCAGTTGCTCTACCAGCTGAGCTACACCAGCAGCACGCCGACGCGCAGAAATCGCCGGCGCAAAAAGCGGCGCGGATTATAGCAGCGCGAACGCCCTAGGACGCCGCGGGACGCGTCCGGATGATGATGTCCACGCCGTCGGTCACCGTTCCCGGCGGCGGCGGCGGCAGGTTCTCCACGCGCACCGCGTCGGCCGGGATGTCGGTCAGCCGCCCCGACACGACGTCGTAGAAATGGTGGTGCGGCGCGGTGTTCGGGTCGTAGAACACGCGGCTCGGGTCGACCACGAGCTCGCGCACGATCCCCTTCTCCAGGAACAGGCGCAGCGTGTTGTACACGGTCGCCTTCGAGGCCTCGGCGTGGCGCGCATTGACGCGCGCGAGGATCTGGTCGGCCGATAGATGCTCGCACTGCTCGAAGAGCACGAACGCGATCTCGATGCGCTGGTGAGTGGGCGAAACGCCGTGGCCCCGCAGCAGGGCGGCGACCGACTCGCGCGTAATCGGCTGATGCAGCATCGAATCGAGTCTATCGCACGGATTGAACTCTGTCTAATTCGGTCCGGGCACCCCTCGATTCGGCGCCCTGCCCGCCTGCCTCGCACCCCGTCTCCGCGCCCTGCCGGGCCGTCCTGCCGTGACATTGTTCCGCTCCCGCGCGCCGCCCGGCGCCGCTCGTCGCGGGGATCTGCCCGACCGTCGGCCACCCTTTGAGGCGCCTAGCGCGTCTGCCTACCATGAGCCCACTTCGCTAGGGAGCTCGTCATGCGCAGACTCGCCGGATTCTCGTTGATCGAACTCATGATCGCGGTCGCGGTCATGGGGATTCTCGCCGCCGTCGCGTATCCCGCGTACACCGACTACATCCGGCGCGGCAAGGTCGCCGAGGCGCTGTCCATCCTCGCCGATTCGCGCACGAAGATGGAGCAGTACTTTCTGGACAACCGGACCTACCTCAACTCCGACGCGGCGAACATGCCCTGCAACGCGACGGTGATCAACGCCTCGGCCAAGCACTTCACGTTCGCGTGCAGCAACCTCGGCGCCGGGACCTACACCGTCACCGCCACCGGCGCGGCCGGCCAGGGCATGGTCGGGTTCACCTACACGATCGACCAGGCGAACGTCCGCACCACCTCGATCACCGGCGTGAGCGGCTGGAACGCCACCGCCAACTGCTGGGTGCGCAACAAGGGGGGCATATGCTGAGCGCGCGCCCCCGCGGCTTCACCGTCATCGAGCTGATGATCGGGGTGGCGCTGTTCGCGCTGCTGATGACGCTCGCCTTCCCGTCGTTCGTCGCGATGATGAACAACGCCCGCCTGCGCGAGGCCGGCTCCTCGATCATGGCCGGCCTCCAGTCGGCGCGCACCGAGGCGCTGCGGCGCAACCAGACGGTCGAGTTCGCCCTGACCGCGGACGCGGTCACCGACGGCAGCGACATCGGCGTCACCGCGAACGGCACCGGACCGACCTGGGTGGTGCGCGCGCTCGACACGCTCGGCGCGCCGACCGGCACGCTGGTCGATTTCCGGGCCGGCCTGGAAGGCAGCAACCAGACCGATCCGGCGGCGCTCTACGCGCGCATCGCCACCGCCAGCCTGCCGGCGAGCGGCACGATCCGGTTCGACTCCCTCGGGCGCACGAACGTCACTGCGGCCAACGGTGCGACGTTCGACGTCACGCCGGCCGACGCCAACCAGTGCCGCGCACAGGGCGGCGACATGCGCTGCGTGCGCGTGGTCGTGACCGCGAGCGGCCGCGTGCGCATGTGCGACCCGAGCGTCGACGCGGTGGCCAACCCCAACGACACGCGAGCCTGCACGCC
>JAGVSZ010000502.1 GCA_019137045.1 Betaproteobacteria bacterium | reverse complement strand
GACCGGCGCGCGCGTCACCGCGCTCGTCCGCGAGGGCGGACGCGTCACGGCCGTCGATGCCGACGCGAACGGCGCGGCGCGGCGCTACCGGGCGCGCCGAGGCGTCGTGCTCGCCGCCGGCGACTTCACGAACGACCCGGGCTACAAGGCCCGCTTCATGGGACGGCAGGAGGCGAAGGTCGAGGGCGTCAACCCGACCGCCACCGGCGACGGCCAGCGCATGGCCGAGGCGCTCGGCGCGCGCATCGTCAACGGCGACCTCGCGCTGGGGCCCGAGCTGCGCTTCATCGCTCCCGCGCACGAGACGCTGGTGCGCCGGCTGCCGCCGTGGCGCGCGCTCGCCGCGTACCTGCAGTGGGCGCTCGACCACCTGCCGCCGGCGATCCTGCGGCCGTTCATGATGAAGTTCCTGACGACCGCGCTCGCGCCCTCGCCCACCCTGTTCGACGCCGGCGCGCTGCTCGTCAACCGGCGCGGCGAGCGCTTCGGCGACGAGCGCGACCGGCCGGCGTGGCGCGTGCCCGACCAGCCGGGCCGGGTCGCGTGGATCCTGATCGACCGCGCGCTCGCCGATCGTTACCGCGCCTGGCCGGATTTCATCTCGACGGCGCCCGGGATCGCGTACGCGTACCTCGACGACTACCGGCGCAACCGGCGCGACGTGTACACCGAAGCGCCGACGCTGCGCGAGCTCGCCGCGAAGCTCGGCATGCCGGCCGACGCGCTCGAGCGCTCGGCGAAGTCCCCGGAGCGGCCGCTGGGCGACGGGCCCTACGTCGCGCTCGGCCCGGTGCGGTCGGTGTTCGTGCACAGCGAAGGCGGCCTCGCGGTCGACGCCGAGCACCGGGTGCTGGGCGAGGGCGACGCGCCGATCCCGGGCCTCTACGCCGCCGGCTCGACCGGCCAGGGCGGCCTGCTGCTCAAGGGCCACGGTCACCACCTGGCTTGGGCGTTCGTCTCGGGACGTCGCGCCGGGCGGTTCGCGGCGCGCGAAGCCGCCGCCGGGCGCTAGCGGCGCGAGGACGCCTCGCGCGCCGCCGTCGCGGCGATCCGAAGGCTCACTCGGAGCCGAGCTGCAGCGGGTTCGGCCGCCGCCGCTCGATCGACCACTTGGCGAGCGCCGCGACCCGGTACGCGGCGTGCGCGAACTTGCCGTAGGGCATCGTCGCGAAGAACGCCGCCACGACGCCGAGGTGGACCGCGAGCAACGTCGCCATCGCCCCGCCGTCGCGCCACGCGAGGAGCGCGAGGCCGGTCGCGCTCGCGAGGAACAGGAGCGCGAGGAAGCCCCGGTCCATCCCGCGCTGCGCCGGGTCGCCGTGCAGCGGCGGGCGGCGAAGGTGGAGCCACGTCAGGCCCGCCGGGCCGGCGAGGAGCCCGAGGCCGCCGGCCGTGCCGAGCAGCACCGGCAGCTCGGTCAGGGCGTACGGCGCGGGCCGCCCGAGCGCGTAGTGGTAGACCGTCGCGACCGACGTGGCCGCGAAGCACAGCAGGAATCCGTAGAACGTCAGGTGGTGGAACCGGCGCCGCGCGAGCGTGTAGCGGTCGTCCGCCTCGTTGCAGCCTTCGCCGTGGCCGCCGTCGAGGTACTTGAGCGCGAGCGCGTTCGCGGCCGCCTCCGCGTACGCCTCCCGCGATCCGGCGCCCGGGGACGCGTCGCGCCAGAACCGCCGCACGCCGATCGCGAGCGCGATCACCGCGTACCCGAATGCCGCGCCGAACAGCGCGACGAGCAGGCCGTGCGGGAACACCGCGTAGAAGTTCCCCGCGAGCGGCGCGTGCAGGAGGCTTCCCTTCGCCGCGAGCGCGAGCACGAGGAACAGCGCGAGACCGGCCGCGAGCGCGAGCGCCACGGTGACGCCGTTGCGGCGGTAGAGCGCGCCGAGCGCCGGGGGCCACGCGTACTCGGCGTAGGTGCGCTGCCGCACGCGCGCCATCGCGCGCGGCACGTTCACCCGGAAGTCGTGCGGCGGCGCGTACTGGCACGCGTGCAGGCACGCGCCGCAGTTGTGGCAGAGGTTCGCGAGGTAGTGGACGTCGTCGCGGCCGAACTCGAGCCGGCGCGTCATCGCCGGGAACACCGCGCAGAAGCCTTCGCAATAGCGGCACGCATTGCAGATCTGCAGGACGCGGGCGACCTCCGATTCCGCCTCGCCGGGCGCCGCCGCGCCCGCGGCGAGATCGCGCGCGTCGGCCGCGAGCGCTTCAAGCCGCTGCACGGCCGCCCCGCTCGCGCGCCGCCGCCGCGGCCGCCT
>JAGVSZ010000184.1 GCA_019137045.1 Betaproteobacteria bacterium | reverse complement strand
GACGAGGTCGAGAGCATGTGCACCTCGTCGATCACGTACACCTTGAAGCGCCCGCGGGAAGGCGCGTACGCCGCGTTGTCGAGCAGCTGGCGCATCTCGTCGACCTTGGTGTTGGTCGCCGCGTCCACCTCGATCAGGTCGACGAAGCGCCCGGCGTCGATCTCCAGGCAGCTCGAGCACTGCCCGCACGGGGTGGCGGTGATGCCCGTCTCGCAGTTGAGCGCCTTGGCGAGGATGCGGGCGAGCGTCGTCTTGCCCACGCCGCGCGTGCCGGTGAAGAGGTACGCATGATGGAGCCGCTGCTGCTCGAGCGCGTGGGTCAGGGCGCGGACCACGTGCTCCTGGCCGACCAGCGTCGCGAACGTGCGCGGCCGCCACTTGCGGGCGAGAACCTGGTACGTCATCGGGCGATTTTATCTCCGTGGCGGCGCCGTCGGCGCGGCGCTCGCCCCTCTCCCGCGGCGGGAGAGGGGCGACTCAGGCTGGAGGCAAGAGGTGGCGAGCCTTGCCCCCGGCACTTGCAGTGAGCGGCTGTGGCTGCTTCCTTCCGGACCTGACCAGGTTCACCACGCTGCAATGCGGGGAGGCCCGCCATTGACGGGTGCGGCCGCGCACGCCTGCCGCGCCCGGCCGCGAGATCACGCGCCGGAGGATAGCACGCGCAGGGCGTGCGGCTTCTTCACTTTCTCCGGCAGAACGCGCCCCTTCAGGCCCCGCTTCGAGACGTAGTGCGCGAAGTCCTTGCCGGCGATCTCCGCTTCGTTCTCGCGCCCGCGACCGAAGCCGGCCACCACGACCGCGCGCGCGCGCGTCACGGCGACGGCGACCAGCTTCTCGCCCTTGTCGAGCCCCATCAGGGTGACGCCCCGTCCTTTCGCGAGGTAGCCCACCTCGTCCAGGTCGAAGGCGAGCATCTTGCCCCCGGAGGAGACCGCGACCAGGAGATTGCCCTGCGCAAGCTCGAAGGCGAACGGCGCGACCGGCGCGTCCCCTTCCTTCACGCTCATGAACTCGCGCCCGGCCTTGCGGTTGGACAGCATGTCCCCGAGCTTCGACACGAAGCCGTAGCCGCTCGAGGCCGCGACGAGCACCGGCGTCTCGGCCTTGCCGGCGAGGCAGTGCATGATCTTGCCGCCGTCCTGGACGTCGACCAGCGACGAGGCCGGCGCGCCGTCGCCGCGCGCCGAGGGCAGTTGCGCGACCTCGACGGTGTAGGCGCGGCCGTTCGAGTCGAGGAATACCACCGGGTCGACGGTGCGGCACTGGACGAGCGCGCCGAGCCCGTCGCCCTCCTTGAACGAGAGCGCGGCCGGGTCCACGCCCCAGCCCTGGCGCGCGCGCGCCCAGCCGTTCCGGGAGAAGATCACCGTCACCGGCTCGTCCACGACCGGCGTCTCGACCTCCGCCTTCTCCGCCTCCTCGATGCGCGTGCGGCGCTTGTCGCCGAAAGTCTTCGCGTCCTCCTCGATCTCGTCGATGACGAGCCCCTCGAGCGCCTTGCGGTCCTTCAGGATCCGCTCCAGGCCCTTCTGTTCCTTCTGCAGGTCCTTCAGCTCCTGCTCGATCTTGATGTGCTCCAGCTTCGCCAGCATGCGCAGCCGCATCTCGAGGATGTCGTCCGCCTGCCGCTCGGTGAGCTTGAACGCCCTGATCAGGTCGGCTTTCGGGTCGTCGGCGTTGCGGATGATCTTGATCACCTTGTCCACGTTCAGGAGGACGACCATCCGTCCTTCCAGCACGTGGATGCGGTCGAGCACCTTGTCGAGGCGATGCTTCGTCCGGCGCGTCACGGTGGCGAAGCGGAACTCCACCCACTCCGCGAGCACGTCGCGCAGGTTCTTCCCGGTCGGCCGGCCGTCCAGGCCGACCATCACCAGGTTGATCGGGACGTTGGTCTCCAGGCTCGTCTTCGCGAGCAGCAGGTTGGCGAACTCGGTCTCGTCCACCTTCGAGGTGCGCGGCTCGAACACGAGCCGCACCGGGTGTGCGCGGTCCGACTCGTCGCGCATCCGGTCGAGCATCGACAGCACCAGCTGCTTCTCGCGCGTCTGCTCGGGGGTGAGCGACTTCTTGCCCGTCTTCGGCTGCGGGTTGGTGATCGCGTCGATCTCTTCCTGGACCTTCCGCGCAGAAGTGCCCGGCGGGAGCTCCGTCACGACCAGCTGCCACTGGCCGCGCGCGAGCCGCTCGATCGACCAGCGCGCGCGCACGCGGATCGACCCGCGCCCGGACTGGTACGCGTCCTTCAGCTCGCTGCGCGGGGTGATGATCTGGCCGCCGCCGGGGAAGTCGGGGCCCTTGATGTGCTTCATCAGGCCGGCCACCGACAGGTCGCGGTCGCGCACCAGCGCGATCGCCGCCTGCGCGACCTCGTTCAGGTTGTGCGGCGGGATCTCGGTCGCCATCCCGACCGCGATGCCCGACGCGCCGTTCAGCAGTAGGACCGGCAGGCGCGCCGGCAGGACCGCGGGCTCGACGAGGCTCCCGTCGTAGTTCGCGATGAAATCGACCGTCCCCTGGTCGAGCTCGGCGAGCAGCACCTCCGCGAACTTCGTGAGACGCGCCTCGGTGTAGCGCATCGCCGCCGGGTCGTCGCCGTCGCGCGAGCCGAAGTTGCCCTCCCCGTCGATGAGCGGGTAGCGCATCGTGAAGTCCTGCGCGAGCCGCACCAGCGCGTCGTAGACCGACGCGTCGCCGTGGGGATGGAACTTGCCGAGCACGTCGCCGACGACGCGCGCGGACTTCTTGCGCGGGGTGCCGGAGCGCCCGCCCATGTCCCACATCGCGTACAGGATGCGCGCCTGCACCGGCTTCTGGCCGTCGCCGACGCGCGGCAAGGCGCGGTCCTTGACCGTCGCGATCGCGTACTGCAGGTACTGGGTCGAGGCATAACGGCCGAGCGGGAGGCTGTCGCCGTACTCGCCCTCGAGCGGCGCGAAGTGCGGTGGCAGCCGCCCGCCGTTGCCGGCCGCGGCCTGCCGCGGCGGCACGCCCCCGGCTCCGCCGCCCGCGGCAGCCGCGTCCCCGGCCCCCTTCGCCTGCTTCACCGCCTTGCCGGCTTCGGCGGCGCTCGTGCCGAGCCCGTCGAACAGATCGTTCTGATTGCCCATGTCGCCTCGTTTACGCGCCATACGGGGACGAGGGGACCACGCCCCCCCGTGGGTTCCCTACGCCGGCCTGTTCACGATATGTCGGCATCGACGAGATTGCCGAACGTCTCCATCCACTCGCGGCGCTGGGTCGCGTTCTCGCGCGCCATCATCATGTTGAACACCTCGCGGTCGGCGTCCAGCATGCCGTCCTCGACCCGCACCGGCAGCATGCGCCGCGTGTCGGGATTGAGCGTCGTCTCCCACAGCTGCTCGGGGCTCATCTCGCCCAGCCCCTTGAACCGGCTCACCGTCCAGCTGTCCTCCCTGACGCCCTCGTCGGCGAGCTTCTCCTCGATGCCGGCGAGCTCCTGCTTGTCGAGCGCATAGAGCTTGCGCGCGGGCTTGCCCTTGCCCTGCCCGGGGACGTCGATGCGGAAGAGCGGCGGCTGCGCCACGAACACGTGCCCGCGCGCGATCAGCTGCGGGAAATGGCGGAAGAAGAGCGTGAGCAGCAGCACCTGGATGTGCGAGCCGTCCACGTCGGCGTCGGCGAGGATGATGAGCTTCCGGTAGCGCAGGTTGGACAGGTCGACCGCGTCCTCGAGCCGGTGGTGATCGACGCCGATCGCGAGCGCGATCGCCTCGATCTCCTTGTTCGAGTACAGCGTGTCGCCGCTGTCCTGCCAGGTGTTCTTCGGCTTGCCCTTGAGCGGCAGCACCGCCTGGAATTCCTTGTCGCGCGCCTGCTTCGCCGACCCGCCCGCCGAGTCGCCCTCGACGATGAAGAGCTCGTTGCGGTCCGGGTCGTCGGAGGCGCAGTCGGTGAGCTTGCCCGGCAGCACCGCCACGCCGGAAGACTTGCGGCGCTCGACCTTCTGCGCCGCGCGCGTGCGCGCGGCCGCCTGCGCGATCACCAGCTCGGCGATGCGCTTGCCCTCGTCCACGTGCGTGTTCAGCCACAGCTCGAACGGGTCGCGCACCATCTGCCCGACCAGCTTCACCGCGTCGCGCGAGATCAGCTCGTTCTTGACCTGCCCCTTGAACTGCGGGTCGAGCATCTTCACCGCCAGCACGTAGCAGGCGCGCGACCACACGTCCTCGGGCACGATCTTCAGGCCGCGCTGGCCCATCGCGTGGTGATCGATGAAGTTCCGGATCGCGTTGTAGACGCCCTCCCGCAGCCCCGAGACGTGCGTGCCGCCGTGCCGGGTCGGGATCATGTTCACGTACGACTCCGCCACCACTTCCCCCTCGGCCGCCCATGCGATGGCCCACAGCGCGCCCTCGCCCTCGGAGAAGCTGTCGGACTCCGATTGCGCGGCGACGTAGCGCTCGCCCAGGAACGCGTCGGCCACCGGCGCGAGCTCCGCGATCGCGGCGGCGAAGTACCCCTTGATCCCCTCCGGGAAGTGCCAGGTGGTCTGCTCGATCTTTCCCTTCTTCTCCACCCCGAGCGTGAACTTCACCCCCGGCAGCAGCATCGCCTTTGCGCGCATCAGCGCGGCGACGTCGGCGGCGACGATGTGCGGCGAATCGAAGTACTTCCCGTCCGGCCAGAAGCGCACGCGCGTGCCGCTCTCGCGCGGCCCCACCGCGGCGATCTTCCTCAGCGGCTCCCTGACCTTGCCGTTGTCGGCGAACACGAGGCGGTGGCGCGCGCCGTCGCGGGTCACCTCGACCTCGAGCCGCCGCGCGAGCGCGTTGGTCACGCAGACCCCGACGCCGTGCAGCCCGCCGGCGATCCGGTAAACCGCGTCCTTGTCGGTCTTGCGGAACTTCCCGCCCGAGTGCAGCGTGGTGAAGATCACCTGCACCGCCGGAACCTTTTTCTTCGGGTGCAGGTCGACCGGGATGCCGCGGCCATCGTCGACGACCTCGGCCGAGCCGTCCTCGTACAGCGTCACCGCGACGTTCTTCGCGAACCCCGCCAGGCCCTCGTCGGACGCGTTGTCGATGACCTCGACCAGCGCGTGGTTCGGATTGACCGGGTCGGTGTACATCCCCGGCCGGTGCAGGATCGGGGAGAGATCCTCGAGGATCTCGATGTCCTCGGCGCTGTAGGCCCTAGATTTTGTAGCCATTCTCCGGGTCGCCCCTAGATGTTGGGGTCTGTCGGCGGGAGATGATACCGTCATGGCGCCCGCCGCGCGAGCGGAAAAAAGCCTAGCGCGCGCTCGAGCGCGTGTCTTCGGTCACGTGCGCGGACGCGCCCGCCCCGCGTTCGGGCGCACGGCACGCCGGTGCGCATCCCGGCGCGAGCAGGACCTGCGCGCCGAAGACGCCGATCGCGAGCGCGACGGCGACCCACAGGGGGGCCCAGTACCCCGCGGCCACGACCAGCGCCCACGCCGCGATCCAGGCGAGCACCCTGCCCCAGCGAAGCGGGGTTGCGGTGGCCGGCCGATCGACGCGCATGAGCAGAGTCTAGCGCGCGTGCGCAGTCGGGGCGCTAGAGTGCGCGCTCCACGGCGAACGCCAAGGACGCTTCATGCCGCCCCAAGACGACCCGATTCCCGGCGATCTCGACTGGCAGGATGGCCAGCCGTGGTCGCGTCGCTTCGGCGACGTCTACTTCTCGCGCGCGTCGGGCATCGCCGAGACGCGGCACGTGTTCCTCGACGGGAACGCGCTGGCGCAGCGCTGGGCCGCCCTCGCCTCCGGCGGCCGGTTCGTCGTGGGCGAGACCGGGTTCGGTACCGGGCTGAACTTCCTGTGCGCATGGGCGCTCTGGGAGGCGGCGGCTCCCGGCGACGCGCGGCTCCACTACGTCAGCGTCGAGGCGTATCCCCTCGCGCGCGCCGAGCTCGCGCGCGCCCTCGGAACGTGGCCGGAGCTCGATCGATTGCGCGTCCCGCTCGAGGCCGCCTGGGAGGCATTTGCGCCCGGCTGGCACCGGCTCGCATTCGCCTCCGGCCGGGTGGTGCTGACACTGGTGGTCGGGGACGCCGCTGCAGCGCTGCCGCGCCTGGACGCGTCGGTCGACGCCTGGTTCCTCGACGGTTTCGCGCCGGCGCGCAATCCGGAAATGTGGTCGCCCGGCGTGCTGGCGCAGGTTGCGCGCCTCTCGCGTCCCGGCGCAACCTTCGCCACCTACACCGTCGCCGGCGAAGTGCGCCGGGGCCTCGAAGCGCTCGGATTCGCCGTCGCCAAGCGCAGCGGCTTCGGTCGCAAGCGCGAGATGCTTGCGGGCACGCTGCAGGCCCCCCCGGCGCGCGCCTGGCGCGCGCCCTGGTTCGCGCGACCCCCTGCGCACGCGGGCGAGCGCCGGGCGATCGTCATCGGCGCCGGCCCCGCGGGTGCCGCGACCGCCGCGAGCCTTGCCGCGCGCCGGTGGACGGTCGAGGTCATCGAGCGCCGCGGCGACGATGCGCCGCCCGCCATGACGCGACACCAGGGGGTGCTCTACGCGCACCCTTCGGCGCACCCGACGGCCCTGAACGAGCTCGCGCTCGCGGGGCTCCAGTACAGCGCGCGCCGCCTGCGCGCCGGGCTCGTCCCCGATCCGGGCGACTGCGGCCTGTGCGGCGTGCTGCAGCTCGCCCACGACGGGCACGAGGCGCATCGCCAGGCCGGCGTCGCGGCACTGGGGCTGCCGCGCGCGCTCCTCCACCCGGTCGATCGCGCCCAGGCGTGCGCCATCGCGGGAATCGACGTGCCGCACGCCGGGCTGTTCTTCCCCGCCGCGGGTTGGGTCCATCCGCCGGCCCTGTGCGCCGCGCTGCTCGACCATCCGGCCATCCGCCTGCGCCGCGCGCACGCGGCGGTCGCCCTCACGCGGACCGGCGCCGGCTGGGCGGTCGCCGACGCACGCTCGGTGCTCGCCACGGCACCCGTCGTCGTCATCGCGGGCGGCGCCGACTCGGTGCAGTTCCGGCACACCGCCCACCTGCCGCTGCGGACGATCCGCGGGCAGCTCACGCTGCTGCCGGCGACCGCGGCGAGCCGCGCGCTGCGCACCGTGCTCTGCGGCGAAGGCTACGTCGCGCCGGCCCGCGCCGGCGTCCACAGTCTCGGCGCGACCCACAGGTTCCGCGATCGGGCCACCGACGTCCGCGTAGCCGAGCACGCGGAGAACCTGGGACGACTGCGGCGGCTTGCGCCACGACTGTACGACGCCGCCGGTGCCGACGGGCTCGACGCCGATGCGCTGGAGGGCCTCGCGGGCCTGCGCTGCTCGAGCCCGGACTACCTGCCGGTGATCGGTCCGATCGTGGACGCCGCAGAATTCGCGCGCACCTACGCGCCGCTCTCGCGCGACGCCACGCTCGCGCTCGACGCGCCCGCGCCGTGGCTCGACGGGCTGCACGCGAGCACCGCTCACGGCTCGCGCGGGCTGATTACGGCGCCGCTCGCCGGCGAGCTCCTCGCCGCCTGCCTCGAGGACGAGCCCGCGCCGCTCCCGGCGGGCGTCGCCGAGGCGGTCCATCCGAGCCGCTTCCTCCTGCGCGCGCTCGTCCGCCGGCGCCTTGCGCCCGACGCGCCGACCTAGCGCTGCGCGGGCGCGCTCATGTGTTTCGCCAGCTCGAGCTTCGCGAGCTGGTTGCGGTGCACCTCGTCCGGACCGTCGGCGAGGCGCAGCGTGCGGTTCCAGGCGTACATCCAGGCGAGCGGAAAGTCGTCGCTCACGCCGCCGCCGCCGTGCGCCTGGATTGCCCAGTCGATCACCTGCTGCGCGACGTTGGGCGCGAGGATCTTGATCATCGCGATCTCGGCGCGCGCCGCCTTGTTCCCGACCGTGTCCATCATGTAGGCCGCCTTGAGCGTGAGCAGGCGTGCCGAGTCGATCATGACGCGCGCCTCGGCGATGCGCTCCTGCGTGACGGTGCGCTCGGCGATCGGCTTGCCGAAGGTCACGCGCCCGAGCGCGCGCTTGCACATCAGCTCGAGCGCGCGCTCCGCCTGGCCGATGATGCGCATGCAGTGATGGATGCGCCCCGGCCCGAGGCGGCCCTGCGCGATCTCGAAGCCGCGCCCCTCGCCGAGCAGGATGTTCGCCGCGGGCACGCGGACGTTCTCGAACGCCGTCTCGGCGTGGCCGTGCGGCGCATCGTCGTAGCCGAACACCGCCAACGGACGCACCACCTTCACGCCGGGCGCGTCGCGCGGGATGAGGATCATCGACTGCTGCTGGTGGCGCGGCCCGTCCGGGTTGGTCTTGCCCATGAAGACGAACACCTTGCAGCGCGGGTCCAGCGCGCCCGAGGACCACCACTTGCGGCCGTTGACGAGGTAGTGGTCGCCGTCGCGGACGATGCGCGCCTGGATGTTGGTCGCGTCCGAGGACGCGACCTCCGGCTCGGTCATCGCGAAGCAGGAGCGGATCCGGCCGTCCGCGAGCGGCTCGAGCCACTCCTTCTTCTGCGCCTCGCTGCCGTAGCGGATCAGCGTCTCCATGTTGCCGGTGTCCGGCGCGGAGCAGTTGAACACCTCGGGCGCCCAGAACACCCGCCCCATGATCTCGCAGAGCGGCGCGTACTCGAGGTTGGTCAGCTCGCCGCCGTGCGCCTTCGGCCACCACAGGTTCCACAGGCCCTGCGCCCGCGCCTTCGGCTTCAGCTCCTCGATGACGCGGGTCGGGGTCCAGCGCGCGCCCTTGCGGGTGTTCTCGTCGACCTCGTCGTTGAAGCGCTTCTCGTTCGGATAGACGTGCTCGGCCATGAAGCGCAGGAGCTTCTCCTGCAGCCCCTTGACCTTGTCCGAATAGGCGAAGTCCATGAGTCCCCCCGGGGTCGCTGTGTGCGGCGCTATTGTCGTCCAGACGGTCGGCGCGCGGGCGGTCCGGCGAGAAAAATCCCGCCCGTACGCGCACGGCCGTCGAGAGTAGACTTGCCGCGCGCTGCGCACCAGGGTCCGGGCGGCGTTTCCCCTGTTCGCCCGGACGGCGGGGTGCGCGCGAGGTCTGAACAAGAACCCGGAGGCGGTGCAGAAGTGGTTCCAACCCAAACCGATGTGACACCAGGAGACCGATCATGCTGATGCGCGCACCAGTGATGACCATGCTGCCCGTCAAGGACCTCGAGCGGGCACGCGATTTCTACGTGAACAAGCTGGGCCTGGAAGGCGAGGGCCTCGCCGCGGACGGCAAGTTCGTGGTGCGGGCGAACGGAACGAAACTCGGGCTGATGCCGAAGCCGGAGGGCACCAAAGCCGAGCACACCGCGGTCAGCTTCGAGGTTGACGACGTCGCCGCCGCCATCAAGGCACTCGAGGCCCGCGGCGTCGCGTTCCACGATTACGACTTCCCGAACTTCAAGACGGTCGATCACATGATCGTCATGGGGACCGACAAGGCCGCCTGGTTCAGCGATACGGAGGGCAACATCCTCTGCCTGCACCAGGACCTGAGCAAACGCGCCTAGCCGGCGCGTCTCCGTACGCACAGACGGCGAAGCCCGCTCGCGCGGGCTTCCTCTTTTTCTGGCGGAGAGGGCGGGATTCGAACCCGCGTTAGGCTCATCACCTAAACACGCTTTCCAGGCGTGCGACTTAAACCACTCATCCACCTCTCCGGAGGGGCGCGATTCTACCTCAGAGCACCTTCCCGGGATTCATGATCCCGAGCGGATCGAGCGCGCGCTTCACTGCGCGCATGAGGTCCATCTCGACCGCCGACTTGTAGCGCAGGATCTCGTCGCGCTTGTACTGGCCCAGGCCGTGCTCGGCGCTGATCGAGCCGCCGAACTCGGCGACGGTGTCGTGCACGATGCGGTTGATCTCGCCCGCGCGCGCGAGGAACGCCGCGGGGACCTCGCCCTCCGGATGCGACGCGTTGTAGTGCAGGTTGCCGTCCCCGACGTGCCCGAAGGTCACCATGCGCACGCCGGGAAACGCGCGCCCGAGGCGCGCATCGCAGGTGGCGACGAAATCCGCGATGCGCGAGATCGGGATGGAGATGTCGTGCTTGACGTTCGGCCCCTCCAGCGCCTGCGCTTCCGACATGTTCT
>JAGVSZ010000473.1 GCA_019137045.1 Betaproteobacteria bacterium | reverse complement strand
CACCGCGCTCGTCACGATCGACGAGAACCTCTCGCTCTGGCGCTACCGGCACGCGCTCATGGTGCAGCGGATGATCGGCGCGAAGATCGGCACCGGCGGGTCGAGCGGTCAGGACTACCTGCGCCGCACCGTCGAGGCGCACCGCGTCTTCCTCGACTTCTTCAACCTGTCGACCTACCTCATCCCGCGCTCGATGCTGCCGCCGCTTCCGGCCGGGCTGCGCGAGCAGCTCGGTTTCCGCTGGGATGCTTAGCGCAGGGTACGGCACCTTTTTCGCCGCGATCGGCGACGCGCTGCACGTCACCGCGCACAGCCACCACCCCTGGCCCGACGTCACGCGCGCGGCGCACCTGCAGTACTGGGAGGACTCCGCCCGCCTCACGAACGGCAAGTGGCAGGAGAAGGTCTTCGGCGAAGTGGTCCCCGAGGCGCAGGCGCACGTCGCGCGGCACCTCGCCCTGGGCGACGCGAAGCGCATCGCGTTCGCGCCGAACACCCACGAGTTCGTCACGCGCCTGTACTCGTGCCTCGACTGGTCGCGGCGACCGCGGGTGCTCACGACCACGAGCGAGTTCCACAGCTTCGCGCGCCAGACGCGCCGGCTCGAGGAGACCGGCCGCCTCGAGGTGGCGCGCGTACCGGTCGAGCCGTACGCGACCTTCCGCGCGCGCTTCGCCGCGGCGCTGCGCGCTCGACACGACCTCGTGTTCGTGTCGCAGGTGTTCTTCGACTCGTCGTTCGTGGTCGAAGGTCTCGACGAGCTGCTGGCCGGCGTTCCCGCGGAGACGATGGTCGCGGTGGACGGCTACCACGCCTTCATGGCGATCCCGGTCGCGCTCGGCGCGCTCGGCGACCGCATCTTCTACACCGCGGGCGGGTACAAGTACGCGCAGGCCGGCGAGGGCGCGTGCTTCCTTTCGATCCCCGCGGACTGCACGCTTCGCCCGGCCTACACGGGCTGGTACTCCGACTTCGGAAGATTGAGCGGTGCGCAGGGCGACGCGGTCGGCTACGGCCCGGCCGCAATGCGCTTCTGGGGTTCGACCTTCGATCCGTCCGGCCTCTACCGCTTCAACGCGGTGATGCGCTGGCTCGACGGGCTCGGGGTCACGGCGCGCGAGATCCACGCGCACGTCGCCGCGCTCGAGCGGCGGTTCCTCGACGGCCTCGCCGGAGCGCGACTCGCGCGGCTGCCGCTCACCGCGCTCACGCCGCCGGCGGGCGCCCCGCGCGGCAACTTCCTCGCCTTCGACCTCGACGCCGCCGAGGACGTCGAGCAGCGGCTTGCGGCGCACGGCATCCTCGTCGACCGCCGTGGCCACCGCGTGCGCTTCGGGTTCGGCGTCTACCACGACGCGCCGTTCGTCGACGCGCTGCTCGCGCGCGTGCGCGCCGCGCTCGCATGACCGCGCAGCCCGAGCCGTACGACCTGCTGGTGGTCGGCGGCGGCATCAACGGCGCGGGAATCGCGCGCGACGCGGCGGGGCGGGGCCTGCGCACGCTCCTCGTGGAGCAGGGCGACCTCGCTTCGGCCACCTCGTCGGCCAGCACCCGGCTGATCCACGGCGGGCTCCGCTACCTCGAGCACTACGAGTTCCGCCTCGTCGCCGAGTCGCTCGCCGAGCGCGAGGTGCTGTTGCGCGTGGCGCCGCACGTGGTCTGGCCGCTGGAGTTCGTGCTGCCCCACGAGCCGCACCTGCGGCCCCGCTGGATGATCCGGGTGGGGCTCTTCCTCTACGACCACCTCAGCCGGCGCGTGACGCTGCCCGGCTCGCGCGGCGTGCGCCTCACCCCCGGGCGCTACGGCGCGGGGCTGCGGCCGGACCTTACTCGCGGGTTCACCTACTCCGACTGCGCCGTGGACGACGCGCGCCTCGTCATCCTCACCGCGCGCGGCGCCGCCGAGCGGGGCGCGACGATCATGCCGCGCACGCGCTGCGTCGCCGGCCGGCGCGACGGCGTGCTCTGGAGGGTGAGCCTGGAGGATGCCGTCACCGGCGTCCGGGCCGAAGTCGCATGCCGCGCGCTGGTGAACGTCGCGGGGCCCTGGGTCCGGACGGTCCTCGACGAGGCGCTCGCGGTGCCGGTGCCCGGCGACGTGCGGCTCGTGCAGGGCAGCCACATCGTCGTGCCGCGCGTCCACGACCAGACGCACGCGGTGATCCTCCAGAACCCCGACGGCCGCGTGATCTTCCTGATCCCGTACGAAGAGGACTACACGGAGATTGGCACCACGGATGTGCCGATCGAAGGCATGGACCCACCGCCGGCGTGCTCGCGGGACGAGATCGATTACCTCTGCGCGGCGGCGAGCCGCTACACGCTGCATCCCGTCACGCCGGACCGCGTCGTGCACACCTGGAGCGGCGTGCGGCCGCTCTACGACGACGGCACGGACGACCCGTCCGCGATCACGCGCGACTACCGCCTGGTGCTGGACGAGAACGGGCCGCCGCTGCTCTCGGTCTTCGGCGGCAAGCTGACCACCTACCGCAAGCTCGCGGAGGCCGCGCTGGAGCGGCTCGCACGCTGGTTTCCGGGTCGGCGCGCCTGGACCGAGCGCGCGGCGCTGCCCGGCGGCGACTTCGGCGGTTCGACCTTCGAGGAGGTGGTGACGGCGTACCGCGGGCGCTATCCGCGCCTCGATCCACGCTGGCTGCGGCGCCTGCTGCGGCGCCACGGCACGTGCGCGGCCGAGATCCTCGGCGACGCGCAGGCGGAGGCCGACCTCGGCGAAGCGCTCGGCGGCGGCCTGTACGAGCGCGAGCTGCGGTTCCTCGTCGAGCGGGAATGGGCCCGCACGCCCGAGGACGTGCTGTGGCGGCGGACGAAGTGCGGGATCCACATGACTGCCGCGCAGCGCCGCCGCGTCGCGGCGTGCATGGGCGCGACCGCGGAGGAGACGGCATGACCACCGAGCCCCTGGAGTTCTGGTTCGAGTTCGCGAGCACCTACTCCTACCCGGCGGCGATGCGGATCGAATCGCTCGCCGCGCGCGCCGGCGTGCCGGTGACCTGGCGGCCGTTCCTGCTCGGTCCGATCTTCCAGGCGCAGGGTTGGGCCGACTCGCCGTTCAACCTCTACCCGGCGAAGGGGCGCTACATGTGGCGCGACCTGGAGCGCCTGTGCGAGAAGCACGGGCTGCCCTACGCGCGCCCGGCGATCTTTCCCCAGCGGAGCATCCTCGCCGCGCGGCTCGCCCTCGCCGCCGGCAGGGAGCCGTGGCTGCCGGCGCTGGTGCGCGGCGTCTACGTCGCGAACTTCGCGCAGGCCGCCGACATCGCCGCGCCCGCGACGCTCGCCCGCGTGCTCGGCGCCCTCGGCCAGGACGCAGCCGCCTGGCTCGAGCGCGCGCAGTCGCAGCCGGTCAAGGACGCGCTGCGCGCGGCCACCGAGCAGGCGCAGGCGCGCGGGATCTTCGGCGCGCCGACCTTCGTCGCGCGCGGCGAGCTCTTCTGGGGCGGCGATCGCCTCGAGGACGCGCTCGCCTGGGCGCTGCGCAAGGCGTGAGCGCGCCCGCGATGCAGCCGCTCGACCGCCTGCCCGCGCACGCACTCGCCCGCGTGCGCGGCGTCTGCGCCGACATCGACGACACGCTGACCACCGACGGGAAGCTGACCGCGGGGGCCTACGCGGCGCTCGCGTCGCTGCAGGCGGCCGGCCTGCGGGTGGTGCCGATCACCGGCCGCCCGGCCGGCTGGTGCGATCACATCGCGCGCATGTGGCCGGTGGACGCCGTGGTCGGGGAGAACGGCGCGTTCTACTTCGCCTACGACCGCGCCGCGCGCACCCTGGTGAAGCGCTTTCGCGACGACGAGGCCACGCGCGCGGCGCACCGCGCCCGGCTGGCGGCGGTGCGCGACCGGATCCTCGCGGAGGTTCCCGGCGCCGCCGTGGCCTCGGACCAGCTCTACCGCGAGGCCGATCTCGCGATCGACTACTGCGAGGACGTGCCGCGCCTCGACGAGGCCGCCGTGGACCGCATCGTCGCGATCATGCGCGCGGCGGGCATGACCGCGAAGGTGAGCTCGATCCACGTGAACGGCTGGTTCGGCGTGTACGACAAGCTGGGAATGACCCGCATCCTGATGGACGAGCGCTTCGGGGTGGACCTGGACGCCGCGCGCGGCGAGTACCTCTTCGTCGGCGATTCCCCGAACGACGCGCCGCTCTTCGCCTACTTTCCGCTCTCGGTGGGCGTCGCCAACGTCCGGCGCTTTGCGGCGACGCTGGAGCACGCGCCGGCGTACGTGACCGCGGCCGCGAGCGGCGCGGGCTTCGCCGAGCTCGCCGCGCGGGTCCTCGCCGCGCGCCGCGCCTGAGCGCACGATGCCGGACATCTCGCCCTGGTTCGCGGGCTACCTCGCGCTCGGCGCGGTGGCGGGCCTGCTCGCCGGCCTGCTGGGAATCGGCGGCGGGATGATCATCGTGCCGGTGCTCGCGCTGATGCTCGACGCGCAGGGGCTGCCGCGCGAGCAGGTGCTGCACCTCGCGGTCGGCACGGCGATGGCGACGATCCTCTTCACCGCGCTCTCGAGCGCCCGCGCGCACGCGGCGCGCGGCGGCGTGCGCTGGGAGATCGCCCGCCGGATGACGCCCGGAATCCTGGTGGGCGGCGTGCTCGGCGCGGTCGTCGCGAAGCACCTCTCGACGCGCACGCTGGCGATCTACTTCACCGTCTTCGTCTTCGCGATGGCGGTGAACATCGCGCTCGACCGCAAGCCCAAGCCGGCCCGCCAGCCGCCCGGCGCGGCGGGCATGTTCGGCGCCGGCACGGTCATCGGCGGCCTCTCCTCGCTCGTCGCGATCGGCGGCACGGTGATGACGGTGCCGTTCATGCTCTACTGCAACGTGCCGGTCATCCAGGCCGTGGGCACCGCGGCGGCGATCGGGTTCCCGATCGCGGTGGGCGGGACCATCGGCTACCTCTACACCGGCTGGAACGCGAGCGGGCTGCCGCCGTGGAGCCTCGGCTACGTCTACCTGCCGGCGCTCGCCGGGGTGACGCTCGCGAGCGTCGCGACCGCGCCGCTCGGCGCGTCGCTCGCGCACCGGGTGCCGGGGCGGATGCTGAAGCGGCTCTTCGCGGGGCTTCTGTTCGTGCTCGCCGCCCGGATGATGGCGAGCGTGTGGTAGGCCCCTCGCAGATCCCCCGAATCAGGGAACGCGCTGCGCCAACTTCTCCCGCAGCACGTTCTTCTGATTGCTGGAACAAGGGGGCACACCCCCTTGTAGATCCCCCGAATCAGGGAACGTGCTGCGCCAACTTCTCCCGCAGCACGTTCTTCTGCACTTTGCCCATTGCGTTCCGCGGCAGGTCGTCGACGAAGAGGACGCGCTTCGGGACCTTGAACCCGGCGATCTGCGACTTCACGTGCGCGATCACCGCCGCTTCGTCGAGCGCGGCGTCCTTCTGCTTTACGACGACGGCGGTGACCGCCTCGCCGAAGTCGGGGTGCGGCACCCCGACGACTGCGGACTCGACCACACCCGGCAACGCGTCGATCACCAGCTCGATCTCCTTCGGATACACGTTGTACCCGCCGGAGATGATGAGGTCCTTCGCGCGCCCCACGATCGAGAGGTAGCCGTCGGCGCTCCACTGCCCGACGTCGCCGGTGCGGAACCAGCCGTCGGCGGTGAACTCCTCCTTCGTCTTTGCGGGCATGCGCCAGTAGCCGGCGAAGACGTTCGGGCCCTTGATTTCCACGATGCCGGGCGCGTCCGGCCCGAGCACCTTGCCGTCCTCCGTGACGCGGACCGAGACGCCCGGCAGCGGAAACCCGACCGTTCCCCCGCGCCGCTCCCCGTCGTAGGGATTGGAGGTGATCATGCCGGCCTCCGACATGCCGTAGCGCTCCAGGATCGTGTGCCCGGTGCGCTCCTGCCAGGCGCGGAACGTGTCGAGCAGGAGCGGCGCGCTGCCGGACACGAACAGGCGCACGTGCTTCGCCGCCGCGCGCGTCAGCCCCGGCTCGGCGAGCAGCCGCACGTAGAACGTGGGCACGCCCATCAGCGCAGTGGCCTGCGGCAGCGCCGCGAGCACCGCGCCTGCGTCGAACCGGCGCTGGAAGACGATGCGCGCGCCCGCGAGCAGGATCGGGTGGAGCGCGACGAAGAGGCCGTGCACGTGGAAGATCGGCAGCGCGTGCAGCAGCACGTCGTGTGCGGTGAAGCGCCAGTAGTCCCTGAGCACCGCCGCGTTCGAGGTGAGGTTCCCGTGGGTGACCATCGCGCCCTTCGACCGGCCGGTGGTGCCGGAGGTGTAGATGATCACGGCGAGATCCCGCTCTGCGAGCGCCGGGTCGTCGAACGCGCGGTCCGCGCTCCGCACCGCGTCGGCGAGCGTTCCAACGCCGTTCTCGTCGAGGGCGTAGAGCCGGGGCGCGCTGGCGGCGGACTTCCCCAGCTCCGCGAACGTGTCGAGCATCTGCGGCCGGCAGACGACCACGCGCGGCTCGGCGTCCTGCAGGAAGTAGCCGAGCTCGCCGCGCTGATACGCGGTGTTGAGGGGCAGGAAGCAGAAGCCCGCGCGGATGCAGCCCAGGTACAGGAAGAGGCCCTGCGGCGACTTGTCGATTTGCGCCGCCACGCGGTCGCCCCGCGCGAGGCCGAGCCCGGTCAGGAAGGAGGCCACCCGGGCGGTTTCCCGCTCGAGGTCGGCGTACGTGTAGCGGTCGCCCGAGTCGGCCTCGAGAAAGGCGGCTTCGAGCCGGTCGGCGAAACCGCGGCGGAAGAAGCTGTAAGCGTTCATGCGGGGACTCGCGGAAACGAAGAAGCCACGGCAGGCCGTGGCTTCCCGCGCGGACTACGCGCGCTCCGTCACAGGTCGACCTTGATCCCTGCGGCTTTGGTCACCTTGGCCCACTTCTCGATCTCCGCGCGCACGAACGCGGCGAACTCCGCCGGCGGCATGCCGCCGGGGTCGGCGCCCTGGCTCGCCCAGATGTCCTTGATGTCGGGCATCTGCAGGACCTTCACCGTCTCCGCGTACATCCGGTCGATGATCGGCTGCGGCGTGCCCTTGATCCCCCACAGCGCGTACCAGGTGAGCGAGATCGCGAAGTCCACGCCCGCCTCCTTCATCGTCGGCACGTCCGGGATCACGCGGTTGCGGGTCGCGGAGGTGACCGCGAGCGGGCGCAGCTTCCCGGCCTTGATCTGCGTGGCCGAGGTGCCCATGCCGTCGAAGGCCATGTCGACCTGGCCCGCGAGCAGGTCCTGCATCAGCGGCCCCGCGCCCTTGTACGGCACGTGCGTCAGGTCGACGTTCGCCGTCTGCTTGAACAGCTCGCCGATCATGTGGTGGCTCGTGCCGCTGCCGGCCGAGCCGTAGTTGAGCTTGCCCGGGTTCGCCTTGGCGTACGCGATCAGCTCCTGGAGGGTGGCGAAGTTGTTCTTCGGATGCAGCACGACGACGTTCGGCACCGCCGCGAGCACCGTCACCGGCGCGAAATCGCGCTCCAGGCTGTAGGGCAGCTTCGTGTAGAGCGACTCGGCGATCGTGTGGTGGATCGCGCCGATGAACCAGGTGTAGCCGTCGGGCGCCTCCTTCGCGGCGCGCGTCGCCCCGACGGTGCCGCCGGCGCCGCCCATGTTCTCGATCAGCACCTGCTGGCCGAGGAGCTGGCTCATCTTCGCCGCCCAGGGCCGCGCGAAGGTGTCGGTGCCGCCGCCGGCGGGGAACGGGTTGATCGCGCGCATCGGCTTGACCGGCCAGGTCTGCGCGGCGGCGCCGCCGCCGACGACGACGAGCGCCAGTGCGGAGACCGCCAGCGCGAGCGCGCGGAACGGATGTGACATGATCTGCTCCCTCCTGTTTGTGGCCCGCTGCGGGCTTTGCTCTCCCCGACCTGCCGCCCGGGGCGGGTGCGTAGTCTGCCAGTTTCGCCCGCGGCGTCAACGCCCCTTGAACTCGGGCTTCTTCTTGTCGAGAAACGCCCGGTAGCCGATGCGGAAGTCCTCGGTGTCGAAGCACGCGTAGCCCTCGGCGCGCTCCGCGTCGGTGAGCGGGCGCGGGTCGGCGAGCCGGCGCACGAACTTCTTGTGCCAGCGCGCGGCGAGCGGCGCGCCCGCGGCGATGCGGTGCGCGGTGGCGTACGCCTCCTCGACCACGCCCGCGTCGGGCACGACGCGGGAGACGAGCCCTTTCTCGTAGGCCTCGCGCGCGTTCCAGATGCGCCCTTCCAGCAGGAGCTCGAGGCTGGCGGCGGGGCCGATCACGCGCATCATCCCCTCGAGCTCGTCGTAAGACTCGGTCAAGCCGAGGTTCTTGACCGGCACGCCGAAGCGGGCCGACGCGTTGCAGATCCGCAGGTCGCACTGCGTGGCCACCAGCAATCCGCCGCCGACGCACGCCCCTTCGATCAGGGCGAGCGTCGGGTGGCGGCACTCGCCGAGCGCGCGCAGTGCGGCGGCGGTGGCGGCGCCGTAGCGCGCCGCCTGCGCGGCATCGGCGCGCTCGTTGGCGAACTCGGCGATGTCGGCACCGGCGGCGAACGCCTTGCCGCCCGCGCCGCGCAGCACGACGCAGCGCAGCCCTTCGTCGGTGTCGAGCTCGCGCATGAGCTCGCCGAGACGGATCCACATCGAGCGGTCGAGCGCGTTGAGGCGCTCGGGCTTGTTGAGCGTGACGGTCGCGATCGCGCCCTCGCGCGCGGCAAGCACGGATTCGGTCATCGGTAGAAGAGGTTCACCAGGGACATCGTGGTCGCCGGCACGTAGGTGATGAGCAGCAGCGTGGCCAGGAGCACCCCGATGAAGGGGATGTTCGCCTTGGTCACGTCCCAGACGCTCTCCTTCGCGATCGAGCAGGTGAGCAGGAGGACGCTCGCCACCGGCGGGGTCTGCTGGCCGATGGCGAGGTTGAGCGTCACGATCACGCCGAAATGGACCGGGTCGATCCCCGCCGCGGTCACCGCCGGCATCACGATCGGCACCACCAGGACGATGGCCGCGGCCGAGTGCAGGAACATCCCGATGATGAGGAAGAAGACGTTGAGGATCGCGAGGATGGCCCACTTCTCGCCGGTGATGGAGAGCATCGCCGCGGCGATGCGCTGCGGAAGCTGCACCTCGGTGAGATAGAGGCCGAGCAGGGCCGAGGCCGCGACCAGCAGCATCACGGTGCCGGTCTGCACCGTCCCGTCGATGATCGCCTCGCGCAGCCGCGCCCAGTCGAGCTCGCGGTAGACCAGCCCGCCCACCAGGAGCGCCGCGACCACGGCGAGCGCCGCGCCTTCGGTCGCCGTGACCACGCCGCCGAAGATGCCCCCGAGGATGATGACCGGCAGCGTGAGCGCCCAGAACGCATCGATGAAGGCGCGCCAGAGCTTGCCCCACTGGAAGATCTCCTCCACCGGCCAGTTGTACCTGACCGCGTACCAGTAGCACAGGCCCATGAAGCCGAACGCCGCGAGCAGGCCGGGCACGATGCCCGCGACGAACATCTGCACCACCGAGGTGCCCGCCATGACCGCGTAGAGGATCATCGGGATCGACGGCGGGATGATGATCGCGAGCGTGGCGGTGGAGGAGGTCACCGCAGCCGTGAAGGGGCCCGGGTAGCCGCGCTTGCGCATGGCGGGCATGATGATCGACGCGGTGGCCGCGACCCCCGCGACGGCCGAGCCCGAGATCTCGGCGAAGAACATGTGGCTCAGCACGTTCACCTGGGCGAGCGCGCCCCTCACCCAGCCGACGAGCGCCTGGCAGAAGTCGATCAGCCGGTGCGAGATCCCCGAGGTGTTCATGATCGCCGCGGCCAGGATGAAGAGCGGGATCGCGATCAGCGGAAAGCTGGTCGCGCCCTGGTAGAGCGCAAGCGGCACGTTGGGCAGGCTCGCGGCGCCCTGGGTCGCGAGCATCGCCGCGACCGCCGCGATGCAGAGCGCCACGGCGATCGGAACGTCGATCAGCACCAGCCCGACCACGCAGACGAAGACGAGGAAGCCGATCATGCGGACTGCTCTGCGCGCCCCGCTTCGCCGCGCGCCGCGCGCAGCACCTCGGGAAACACCAGCAGCTGGCCCACCACGAACAGGACGGCGCCG
>JAGVSZ010000269.1 GCA_019137045.1 Betaproteobacteria bacterium | reverse complement strand
GCGCGCGCAGGCGTCGGCCATGTTGACCGCGCCGGGCTCGCTGCGCGCCGGCACGAAGCGGATCGGCGCGGGCTGGCCGCGCGCGGCGGCCGCGGCGGCGCGGCGGCCGAACGCGTCCAGGATCGGCATGTTGTGGATCGAGATCACGCCGAACGCAGTGCGCACGCCGCATTCCTCGAGGAACGCGGCGACGAGCTCGCCGACGGTGGTGCGTGGTCTAGACATGGCGCGAGTGGCCCCCTGAGACGTCGATGAAGCTGCCGGTGGTGTAGGACGCGAGCGGCGAGGAGAGGAACGCGATCGCGTGCGCCGCCTCGTCGGGGCGGCCCAGCCGCCCGAGCGGGATGTGCTTGGCGCGCGCGAGCGCCGCGCTCCAGGCCTCCCAGCTCTCGCCGGGCGCCGCCTGGGTCGCGTAGCGGCGCCGCCACTGTCCCGACTCGACCAGGCCGATCAGGACCATGTTCACGCGCACGCCCTTGGGCGCGAGCTCGGTGGCGAGCGAGCGCACGAGGTTCAGGATGCCGGCGCGCGCCGCGGAGGTGGCGACCATGTGCGGCTCCGGCTGGCGCGCGAGCAGCGAGTTCACGCACACGATCGCGCCGCCGCCCGCGCGCTCGAGCTGCGGCAGGAAGGCGCGGGTGGGCCGGATCACGCTGAAGAACTTCAGCTCCAGCTCCTCGCGCCAGGCCGCGTCGGTGGTGTCGGCGAAGGTGCTGACGCGCCCCTGGCCGGCGTTGTTCACGAGGATGCCCGCCGGACCGAAGCGGCTCTCCACGCTGCGCGCGAAGGCGCCGACCGCGCCTTCGTCCAGGACGTCGCAGCGCTCGCCGAGGACGCGGTCCGGGCCGGCGACGCCGCCGAGCTCGTCGCGCGCGGCGTCGAGCCGCGCGCCGTCGCGCCCGCAGATCGCCACGCGCGCGCCGGCGGCGAGCAGCGTCCGCGCGGTGGCCAGCCCGATCCCGGACGACCCGCCGGTGACCACCGCGACGCGGCCCTCGACGCCGAGCGAAAGGCGCTGGGGGAGGCTCATGCGGCCTGCTCGGCGGGACGGTAGTTGAGCTTGTGCGAGAGCTCGGCGGCGGCCGCGCGCACCTGGCGCACGAGGCGCTCGCGCAGCTCCTT
Organism: Betaproteobacteria bacterium; assembly: GCA_019137045.1. Classification (GTDB taxonomy): domain Bacteria; phylum Pseudomonadota; class Gammaproteobacteria; order Burkholderiales; family SG8-39; genus JAGVSZ01. The sequence continues at coordinate 1,145 of JAGVSZ010000269.1, read as the reverse complement.
CGGCTCGAGCGTGGGGCGCTGCGCGGTGATGCTGATCGCCGCGACGATGCGCGCGCTCTCGTCGCGCACCGGCGCGGCGATGGCGGAGATGCCGCGCTCGAAGAAGCTCTCGCTCAGGGCGTAGCCGCGCGCGCGATCCTCCTTCAGCACCGCGCGCAGGTCGGCGATCGTCCTGGGAGTGGTCTGCGAATACGACTCGAGCGCGCGCTCGGGGAAGAGCGCCGCGAGCGCCTCGTCGTCGTGCTCGCACAGCAGCATGCGCCCGAGGATGGTCGCGTGCGCGGGGAAGCGCGTGCCGACGCTGACGTTGCTCGCGAACATGGACTGGCTGGTCGCGCGCATGACCACCACGACGTCGCGGCCGTCGCGGATGACGAGCTGGGAGGAGAACCCGGCCTCGTCGCGCAGGCGCTCGAGCACCGGCCGCGCGAGGTCGCTGATCTCGAGCGAGGCGATGTACTCGAAACCGAGGCGCATCACCGCCGGTCCGATGCGGAAGCCGTCGCCCTCGCGCTCGAGGAAGCCGAGGCGCTCGAGCGTCTGCGCCAGCCGGAACGCGGTGGTGCGCGGAATGCCGAGCGCGCGCGCCATGGCGGCGCCGCTCAGCACGCGATGGGTGCGATCGTAGAGCTGCAGGATGCGCAGCCCGCGCTCGAGGCCCGGGACGTTGTAGCGCGGGGGGGCGGGGCTCATGGCGCCGCCGCCTCGGCGAGCCGCTCCGCCGCGAACGCGGCGACGAGCCGATCGACCGCCTCCGGCGCATCGAGGTAGGAGAGGTGCCCCGGCCCCGCGAGCAGCCGGTATTCCCCGCGGGGGAACGCCTTTGCGATCGCCGCGCAGCCCGCCGGGGGGGTGATCGTGTCCGCGCTCGCGCCGACGACCAGCACCGGCCCGTCGTAGCGCGCGGCGTCGTCCACCAGGCTCGCGTGCGCGAGCATGCGCGCGGCCTGCGTGTAGCCGCGGGGTCGCAGCTGCGCGGTGCTCCACGCGGCCAGCGCGCGCGCTTCGGGCGCGGCCGATTCCGACAGCATCCCCGCGGGGAGCGCCTGCGCCAGGCCTTCGGGACCGAGCGTCGCGAGCCGCTCCAGGCGCGCCGCGAGCTTTGCCGCGCGCTCGGCGGCGGGCGCGCGGCCGTAGCCCCCGGC
>JAGVSZ010000516.1 GCA_019137045.1 Betaproteobacteria bacterium | reverse complement strand
GGATCCGGCGGGGTTCGTGAAGCGGCTGAACGCGCTGATGCTCGACCTCGCCGGCGGCGCGTCGCGGATCTGGACGCCGGGCTAGCATTCGCTCCGCGCGGCGCTTCTGCTCGGACCACTTTGTCCGCGCCGCTTCTCGATCCACGGCGCGAACCACTTCCCGTTCGTGCAGGTGGCGCGCGAATTCGGCGTGGAGCTCGCCAATTGAGGACGCAATCCCGCGCGCAGCGCGTGGTCATCGCGTCGTATCCGCCGTGCTATGGTTCCCGTGCAGACCATGACACGAAACGGAGGCGACGCATGATCCGGCAATCCAAGGCGAACGCGGTGTGGCGAGGCGGGCTCAAGGACGGCAACGGCGCCGTGTCGGTCGACAGCGGCGTGCTGTCGAACACCGCCTACACGTTTGCGCAACGCTTCGAGGCGGCCAGGGGGACGAATCCCGAAGAGCTGATCGCCGCGGCCCACGCGGGCTGCTTCTCGATGGCGCTCTCCGCCGAGCTCGGGAAGGCCAACCTCACGCCCGAGAGCATCGAGACGAAGGCGACGCTCGATTTCGACATGAAGGACGGCAAGCCGACGGTCACGAAGATCCACCTCGACTGCGTCGCCAGGGTGCCGAAGGCGAGCGCCGAGGCCTTCGGCAAGGCCGCGCAGGACGCCAAGGCCGGCTGCCCCATCTCGCGCCTGCTGAACACCGAGATCACGCTGAGCGCGCGGCTCGGCTGAGCGATGGAAAAAGGGCGCGCCGCAAGGGCGCGCCCTTGTCGCCCTGCGAGCCGGGCTACAGCCTGGCGAGCATCGCCTCGGCGCTCGACACCTCGAACTTGCCCGGCTCCTCGACGGCGACGCTCTTCACCACGCCGTCCTCGACGAGCAGCGCGTAGCGCCGCGACCGGATGCCCCAGCCGCGCGCGGTCATGTCGAGGTCGAGCCCGAGCTTCTTCGCGTAGTCGGCCTGCCCGTCGGCGAGCATGCGCACCTTGCCGCCGGACTTCTGGTCGCGCCCCCAGGCGCCCATGACGAAGGCGTCGTTGACGGACAGGCACCAGATCTCGTCGACGCCCTTGGCGCGCAGCTTGTCGTAGTTGGCGACGTACCCGGGCACGTGCTTCGCGGAGCAGGTGGGCGTGAACGCGCCCGGCAGCCCGAAGATGACGATCTTCTTGCCCTGCGCGGCCTCGGCGACGCTGATCTTCGCGGGGCCGACCGGGCACCCGGGCGCCTCGGTCTCGTTGAATTCCTCGACCACGCCCTCGGGCAGGCGGTCTCCGGGTTTGATCGGCATGATTTCGCTCCTCGTGCAAGGTCGGTGAGTGCGCGAGGATGGTCCAGAACGCCCACAAAGTCAAAAATGGAGCACGAAGAAACCGGGCGAAGCCATTGAGCCGTAAGGGTTTTGTGGCTATAGTCCAACATTCCTGGAGTCCCGGCGGCGTGTTGCCGGGACCTCTGGTTTAGGGGCGCACGAGGGCGTGTGTCCCCCGCGTGAGGTTTAGCCCCCTCGGGGAGTCCGGAATGGCCGTCGCAGCCGTCGCCCACGAAGAACGCCGCCTGACCGTCGCGGAGGTGATCAACGCGCTCGTCGACGACGGCCTGGTGCCGCGCGCCGAGGCCGAGCGCCTGGTCGCCGACCGGCGCGCCCACCGCGCGGGCAGCGTCCACCCGCTCATCGTCGCCGCCGACCAGAAATGGCGCTCCGCGCTCGCGCCGCACAAGCTGCTCACGCTCGACGCGCTCACCGAGTGGTACGCGCCCAAGACCGGGCTCGCCTACTTCCACATCGACCCGCTCAAGATCAACTTCGCCGGCGTCACCGACCTGATGTCGAGCGCCTACGCCGAGCGCTTCAAGATCCTGCCGGTCGAGGTCAAGGGCAAGGAGGCGGTGGTCGCCACCGCCGAGCCGTACGTGCGCGAGTGGGAGGCCGAGCTGCGGCGCATCCACCGCATCGAGATCAAGCGGGTGTTCGCGAACCCGCTCGACATCCAGCGCTACATCGTCGAGTTCTACAACCTCGCGAAGTCGGTCAAGGGCGCCAAGGGCACGGCCGAGGCGCGCTCGGGCATCACCAACTTCGAGCAGCTGGTGGAGCTCGGCAAGTCGAACCGCCAGCTCGACGCGAACGACCAGCACATCGTCAACATCGTCGACTGGCTGTGGCAATACGCCTTCGACCAGCGCGCGAGCGACATCCACATCGAGCCGCGCCGCGACATCGGCATCGTGCGCTTCCGCATCGACGGCGTGCTGCACGGGGTCTACCAGCTGCCG
>JAGVSZ010000086.1 GCA_019137045.1 Betaproteobacteria bacterium | reverse complement strand
GCGGCTAGATCAGCCCCATCGCCGCCATCGCGCTCGCGACCTTGATGAAGCCCGCGATGTTGGCGCCGTTCACGTAATTGCCGGGCGTGCCGTACTCCTCCGCGGTCTGGTGGCAGAGGTCGTGGATGTTGCGCATGATCTCGTGGAGGCGCTTCTCGGTGTACTCGAAACTCCAGGAGTCGCGGCTCGCGTTCTGCTGCATCTCGAGGGCGCTCGTGGCCACCCCGCCGGCGTTCGCCGCCTTGCCCGGCCCGAAGGCGACGCCCGCGTCGAGGAAGGCGCGCACCCCGTCCGGCGTCGTGGGCATGTTCGCGCCCTCGCCCACCGCGATGCAGCCGTTGCCGATCAGCGTGCGCGCGTCGCGGCCGTTGATCTCGTTCTGGGTGGCCGAGGGCAGCGCGACCTTGCACGGCACGGTCCAGATGTTGCCGTCCTCGACGTAGCGCGCGGTCTTGACGAGGTCGGCGTACTCCCGGATGCGGCGCCGCTCGACCTCCTTCAGCTGCCGCAGGACGTCGAGCCGGATGCCGTGCTCGTCGTACACGTAGCCGTTGGAATCGGAGCAGGCCACGACCCGGCCGCCGAGCTCGGTCGCCTTCTCGATCGAGTAGATCGCCACGTTCCCCGAGCCCGACACGACGCAGGTCTTGCCTTCGAGCGAGTCGCCGCGCGCGCGCAGCATCTCGGCCACGAAGAACACCGTGCCGTAGCCCGTCGCCTCCTTGCGCACGAGCGAGCCGCCCCAGTCGAGCCCCTTCCCGGTGAGCACGCCGGACTCGTAGCGGTTGGTGATGCGCTTGTACTGCCCGAACATGAAGCCGAGCTCGCGCGCGCCGACGCCGGTGTCGCCCGCCGGCACGTCCGTGTGCTCGCCGAGGTGGCGATAGAGCTCGGTCATGAAGCTCTGGCAGAAGCGCATGACTTCGCCGGCGGAGCGCCCCTTGGGGTCGAAGTCCGAACCGCCCTTGGCGCCGCCGATGGGCAGCCCGGTCAGGCTGTTCTTGAAGATCTGCTCGAACCCGAGGAACTTGATGATCCCGAGGTACACCGACGGGTGGAAGCGCAGCCCGCCCTTGTAGGGGCCGAGCGCGCTGTTGAACTCGACCCGGAAGCCGCGGTTGATCTGCACCTCGCCGCGATCGTCCTGCCACGGCACCCGGAAGATGATCTGCCGCTCCGGCTCGCAGATGCGCTGGATGATCTTCTGCTCGGCGAACTCCGGGCGCTTGACCAGCACCGGGCCGAGGCACTCGAGCACTTCGCGCACGGCCTGGTGGAACTCCGTCTCGCCGGGATTGCGCCGCAGCACCTCCTGGTAGATCGGCTCCAGCTTCTCGTCCATCTTGCACGGCATGATGCGTTCGTCCCTCGCGGAAAAAACCCGCGACGACCGCGGCGGCCCGGCGGCGACCGGGCGGCGCGTTCGTTGCGGGTCAGACCGCCCCAGAGTACGTCAAGCGCTCGGCCCGGGGATTTGCGTTGCGTCAAGCGATGCGGCCTTCGGACGCCTTCCGCGGGGCTGCACCCCGTGCGCTTCCCGCATGACGGGATGCACGGCAGTCCGGTCGCGCCGGACCTCAACGCATCGTCCGGACGCGGCTCACCGCCGGCAGACGACGTTGAGCAGCGCCTGGCGGCGCTCGCGCCGCACGACTCGCAGCGCCCGCCGCAGCGCCCGCGGCAGCTCGTCGGGGGACTCGACGCGCTCGCCGTGCCCGTCGAACGCGCGGACGATCTCCTCGAACCGCGGCGAGGGCTCCAGCGTCGCGAAGGGATAGTGGCCGGTCGCAGCCGCCCAGCCCTGCGGATGCACGTTGGTCGTGCCCTTCCGGACTTCCTCCCACGCGCCGTTGTTGAACACCACGACCAGGAGCGGCAGGCCGTGCATGCGCGCGGCCTGGTGGCAGGCGCTCGGCACGCCGAAGAGGTAGGAGCCGTCGCCCAGCGTCGCGATCACCGTGCGGTCCGGCGCGGCGAGCTTCGCGCCCAGCGCAGCGCCGAACCCCCACCCGAGCCCGCCGGAGTGGGCCGCCCCGAAGTAGCTGCCCGGCCCGCGCGCGGGCGCGTGCCGGAGGTCCAGCGGGTACTCGTTCACGACGATCGTGTCCGGCCCGAGCACTTCCCGATGCACTTCGACGCCCATTGGAAGCCGATCGGCACGCGGCCGCGCTCCGCCTCCGCCGCCCGCGCCCAGGCGCGGCGCGTCCGGCGATGCGCCGCCTCCAGGCGCCGGCCGCGGGCGGCTGCGCCCTTCCTGCGGATCCGGCGGCGCAGC
>JAGVSZ010000085.1 GCA_019137045.1 Betaproteobacteria bacterium | reverse complement strand
GCGGGCGAGCGCGCCCGCGGCGCACCGCCGGGCCCTGCGGCCGGGCGAGGCCGGACGGCGGCGCTGCTAGAATTGCGCCCGGCCGCGGGTGTCGTCTAATGGCAAGACAACAGCTTCCCAAGCTGTGAACGTCGGTTCGATTCCGATCACCCGCTCCAGCACCCGGACGAACTTCCGCGCTACGACGCGCCCCTAGTCGATCCGCGCCCCCGACGCCTTCACCGCCTGTGCGTACTTCTCCGACGCCGCGCGGATGCCCGCGGCGTACGCCTCCGGCGTGTTTCCGATCGGCACGATGTCGAGCTGGGCGAAGCGCCGCGCGACCTCCGGGCTCTTCAGCGCCTTCGCGACCTCCTGCGACAGGCGCGACACGATCGCCGCGGGGGTGCCGGCCGGCGCGAGCAGCCCGATGTTCGGGGCGAAGTCGTACCCGGGCACTCCGAGCTCGGCCACGGTCGGGACGTCGGGCGCGGTCGGCGAGCGCTGCGCGGTGCTCACCGCCAGGACCTTGACCCGGCCCGCCTTCACGTGCGCGGCGATCGACGGCATCGCCGAGTAGGCGATGTTGACGTCGCCGGCCACCAAGGCGGGGACCGACTGCCCGGTGCCCTTGTACGGGATGTGCACGATGGTCAGGCCGAGCGCGTTCTTGAGCGACTCCATCGCGAGGTGGTGAATGCTGCCCACTCCCGACGAGCCGTAATTGAGCTGGCCGGGCTTGGCCTTGGCGAGCGCGACGAGCTCGCCGAAGTCCTTGACCGGCACGCCCGCGTTCGCGACCAGGAACAGGTTCGCCGTCGCGATGAGGCCCACCGGCGTCAGGTCCTTCGCCGGGTCGTACGGCAGCTTCGCGTACAGGTGCGGGTTGATCGCGACCTGCCCCACGTCGGCGACGAGGAACGTGTACCCGTCCGGCGCCGCGTGCGCCACCGCTTCGCTCCCCGGGATGCCGCCCGCCCCGCCGCGGTTCTCGACGATCACCGGATGGCCGAGGCTCTCCGAGACTTTCTGGGCCACGACGCGGGCGATCGTGTCCGGAAGCCCGCCCGCGGCGTACGGCACGATCCAACGCACCGGCTTGCCGGGCCACGCCTCCTGCGCCGCCGCCGGTCCGGCGGCGAGCGCGAATCCGAGTCCCGCGACGACGGCGACCACCCGCCTGATCGAATCTCTCACGACGCTTCCTCCCGCTGGAGGCCCGTAATATACGCGTCGAGGAGCGACCGAGCGATGGCCAAGCTGACCCTGACCCTGGCGTGCTGGGACTACGACCGCACGCGCGCGCTCGCCGACGGGACGGTCCGGCCCGACGGGATCGACCTCGTCTACCTGGCGCAGCCGGTGGAGGAGACGTTCTTCCGCATGCTGCGCCACCACGAGTTCGACGTCGCGGAGATGTCGCTCTCGTCCTATGTGCTGTCGCTCGGGCGGGAGAACCCGCCGTTCGTCGCGCTGCCGGCGTTCCCGTCGCGCTTCTTCCGGCACTCGTGCATCTTCGTGTCGGCGCGCAGCGGGATCGCGCAGCCGGGCGCGCTCGCCGGCCGGCGCATCGGCACGCCCGAGTACCAGATGACCGCGGCGGTGTGGATTCGCGGCATCCTTGCCGACGAGCACGGGGTGGCGGTGAGCGACGCCGACTACTTCACCGGCGGCGAGGAGGAGCCCGGCCGCACCGAGAAGCTCGCGCTCGACCTGCCGCCGGCGATCCGCGTCGCGCGCATCGGGCCGGACCGGACCCTCGCGCGCATGCTCGCCGACGGCGAGCTCGACGCGCTCTACACCGCGCGCGCGCCCTCGACGTTCCACACGCGTCCGCACGACGTGCGGCGGCTCTTTCCCGACTACGTCGCGGTGGAGCGCGAGTACTTCGCGCGCACCCGCATCTTTCCGATCATGCACACCGTGGTCGTCCGGCGCGACGTCTACGAGCGCCACCGCTGGTGCGCGCGCGAGCTGTACGAGGCCTTCGTGCGCGCCCAGGCCGTGACCTACCGCGACCTCGCGGAGACCGCGGCCCACAAGGCGATGCTGCCCTGGCTCACCGCCCACGTCGAGGACGCGCGGCGCACGCTCGGCGCCGACTGGTGGGCGTACGGGCTCGAGCCCAACCGGCACGTGCTCGAGACGTTCCTGCGCTACCACCACGAGCAGGGCCTCTCGCCGCGCCGGTTCGCGCCCGAGGAACTGTTCGCTCCCGAGACGCTCGAATCGTTCAAGGTGTGAGCGGCGCTAGAATCGGCAGCCGCCCGCCGCCGACCGCAATGCCCGTCAGCTTCGAT
>JAGVSZ010000025.1 GCA_019137045.1 Betaproteobacteria bacterium | reverse complement strand
GGCCTCGATCAGCTCGAGCGCGCGCGCGTCGAGCGCTCCGAGCGCGCGCTCCGAGCGCCAGAAGTCGAACGACGCGCCGCGCTTGCGCTGCAGCGCGATGCGCACGTTCTCGAGCACCGTGAGGTGCGGAAACACGGCCGAGATCTGGAACGAGCGCACCAGCCCCATGCGCGCGATCGCCGCGGGCCGCGAGCCGGTGATGTCGCGGCCGTTGTAGAAGATCTGGCCGCCCGTCGGCTCCAGGAAGTGCGTCAGCAGATTGAAACAGGTGGTCTTGCCCGCGCCGTTCGGGCCGATGAGCGCGTGGATGGTGCCGCGGCGGACCTTGAGCGACACGTTCTGGACCGCGACGAAGCCCTTGAACTCCTTCGTCAGGCCGCGGGTCTCGAGAATGATGTCCTGCGTCATCGTCCGGGTGGGTCGCCGGGCCGGCCCGCCAATCGACCGCCCCCGGCGCAAAAGTGGCGCATTATAGGGGCGCGGCGGAACGCGCTGTCGGAAGCTGCGGCACCGTCCCCGACCCGCGCCGCCATCGGGTGCCGGCCCTTGCCTACCGTACTGCGCCGCCCCTGGGCGGCGCCATCCCCGTTCGACCCGTGTGTGAAGGAGATCCCCTCGTGAACGCCCCAACCGAACTCGCTTCGCTCAAGCTCAAGGACCGGACGCTCTTCCGCCAGCAGTGCTTCCTCGACGGCGCATGGGTCGACGCCGACGGCGGCAGAACCCTGGCGGTCACGAACCCGGCCACCGGTGCGGCGCTCGGGACCGTGCCGAACATGGGCGCCGCCGAGACCCGGCGCGCGATCGAGGCGGCGAGCGCGGCGTGGCCGGCGTGGCGCGCGAAGACGGCGAAGGAGCGCGCGGTCGTGCTGCGCAAGTGGGCCGAACTGATGATGGCGAACCAGGAGGACCTGGCGGTCATCATGACCGCCGAGCAGGGCAAGCCGCTCGTCGAGTCGCGCGGCGAGATCGCCTACGCCGCCTCGTTCATCGAGTGGTTCGCGGAGGAGGCTCGCCGCATCTACGGCGACACGATCCCGGGGCACCAGGCCGACAAGCGCATCGTCGTGATCAAGCAGCCGGTGGGCGTGTGCGCGGCGATCACGCCGTGGAACTTCCCCGCGGCGATGATCGCGCGCAAGGCCGGACCGGCGCTCGCGGCCGGCTGCACGATGGTGTCGAAACCCGCCTCGGCGACGCCGTTCTCGGCGCTCGCGCTCGCCGCGCTGGCCGAGCGCGCCGGGGTGCCGCGGGGCGTGTTCAGCGTCGTGACCGGCGGCGCCGCCGCGATCGGCGGCGAGATGACCGTCAACCCGCTCGTGCGCAAGGTGACGTTCACCGGCTCGACCGCGGTCGGGAAGACGCTGATCGCGCAGGCGGCGAGCACGGTGAAGAAGGTTTCGATGGAACTCGGTGGCAACGCGCCTTTCCTCGTGTTCGACGACGCCGACCTGGACGCGGCGGCGGACGGCGCGATCGCCTCGAAGTACCGCAACGCCGGTCAGACCTGCGTGTGCGCGAACCGGATCCTGGTGCAGGACCGGGTGTACGACGCGTTCGCGGCGAAGCTCGCGGAGCGGGTGGCGCAGCTGACGGTCGGCAACGGATTGGAGCCGGGCGTCACGATCGGCCCGCTGATCGACGAGGCGGCGGTGAAGAAAGTCGAGGAGCACGTGGCCGACGCGCTCGCGAAAGGTGCAAAGGTGGTCATGGGCGGCAAGCGCCATGCGCTCGGCGGGCTCTTCTACGAGCCGACGATCCTGGCGAACGTCGACCCGGGCATGAAGATCACGCACGAGGAAACGTTCGGTCCGGTGGCGCCGCTCTTCCGGTTCGAGACCGACGAGGAGGCGATCCGGTTGGCGAACGACACCGAATTCGGCCTTGCGGCGTACTTCTACGCGCGCGATCTGAGCCGCGTGTGGCGCGTCGCGGAGGGCCTCGAGTCGGGGATCGTGGGAATCAACACCGGCCTGATCTCGACCGCGGAGGCTCCGTTCGGGGGCGTGAAGGAGTCCGGGCTCGGGCGCGAGGGGTCGAAGTACGGGATCGAGGACTACCTCGAGGTCAAGTACCTCTGCATGGCGGTGTGACCGCCGGCCGGGCGCTGCGGGGCGGACTAATCCGTTTGGCCGGTCGACGTGCACGGATCACAGAATCGCGGCGCCGCCGTTCACGGCGCGCAGGCAAGCAAAGGGCGAGGATGGCGGCCATCAGCGCTGCGCCGGATCCGACTCCGGACGGACGGACGCTGAGACCCCTCAACCCAGGAGAAGGAGTGCCACGATGAAGAAGCTTGCCGCTCTGCTGACCGCGATCGCGCTTTCCGCCGCCGCGCCGTTCGCCGCCGCCTCGAACGAGGACGGACTGGACCTCATGCCGACCCGCAGCGAAGGGGTCGAGATCACGCACTTCGTGCGCGAAGCGGGCGCCCCGGCGCCGAGCGCCGAGGACGTGTTCTACGCGCTCGGCACGGGCGGGATCTCGCCCAACTGAGCTGCGCAGCGCCAGCCAAGCCCGGCTTCGGCCGGGCTTTTTTTTTGCCTGCTGCGCGTGCGGCCGATGAGCGCACCGGGTGTGCGGCGCAGCGGGAATCGAGCTGGTTTCCCGGCCAAGTGAATAAGTCGCATTCTGGCGGTGGGGCAGTGCGCAGACGGGGTCCGGGCGCCGGAATACCGTGGAGCCATGAACCGCATCCCTTCATGGCTCGTCGCGATCGTGCTCGCCGCCGCGCCGCCCGCGCTAACCAGCGCCGCCGCGATCGAGCGCGCCGATCGGCGCGCCACGTCCGCCTGTCAGCCCGAGATGCTGCAGTGCCTGGAGAAGCTGAAGGCGCGCCTCCCGGCGTGGGATGGCGCCCTGAACCTGAGCAGGATCGAGCAGTCGCTGCTCGAGCTGAACGAGTCGGACCCCGAGTGCGCCCTGCTGCTGCGCGGCGCCTCGCTGCCCCCGCACTGAACGGGAGTCCGGGACGCGCAGCGCCCGGGGCGCGGGCCCCGGGCGGCCGCGTGCGGCGGCCCGCGCTCAGCTGCCGAGGTGCAGCTGGTAGCGCGCGCCGTTCGACATCGTGCAGGTGCCGGTGCCCTGCGTCGCGGAGTTCATCTGGTACTGGCAGTTCATGTATGTCCCGCGCGCGCCGTAGGCGTTGGCGACGCCGCGGCGCTGGTCGTTGCCCACCCGGGTGGCCTCTCCGCTCATCACTTCGCCCTGGACGCTCAGCTGAAAGTCGCCGCGACCGTTCAGGTGATTGGTGACCGTCCCGGTCAGCACGCCGGTCGGCACCGCCAGGTCGTTCGCCGGGTAGAGCCGCGCAGTCGTCACCACCGCGGCGGGCGCCGGCGCAGCGGCCGCAGCAGGCGGAACCGGATACACCGCCAGCGGCCGACCGTCGGGCGCCACCGGCACGACGTAGCAGCCGGTCAGCGCGAAGAGCGGCAGCGCCGCGAGCGCGATGAGCTTTCTGGACCACCCGGACATTGCGATCTCCACGAGTGCGGGCACATGCCCGCGGCGCGCAGGATGCGCGCGCCGCGCCACCGGATCGAGGATGGACGATGGCTGTGGCACGAATTGCCGCCGCCAGTGGCACGCGACGCTACCTTGGGGCACCCGCCGCAGCGGATGCAGCGCCGGACTGCGCGCTACTCCGATGCCTTGTGCGATTCGCCGGTCATGACGATGCGCGCGACGCGCGCGAAGGTGAGGTAGGACCATGCCCAGTCGGCGAACACCATGAGCCGGTTGCGGAACCCGATCAGGAAGAAGATGTGGACGAAGAGCCAGAACAGCCACGCCGGCAGGCCCCAGAAGCGGAACGGTCCGATCACCGCGATCCCGGAATTGCGGCCGATCGTCGCGAGCGACCCGTAGTCGATGTAGCGGAACGCCCGCCCCGGGCGCCCTGCGATCCGCGCGAGGATGTTGCGTGCCGCACGACGACCCATTTGCTTCGCCGCCGGCGCGATGCCGGGAACGGGCTTGCCGCCGCTCGCGACGGTGGCGAGGTCGCCGATCACGAACGCGTGCGGATGGTCCGGGACCGAGAGATCGGGCCCGACCGCCACGCGACCGGCGCGATCGAGCGGCACGCCCAGGGTGCGCGCGAGCGGCGAGGCGGCGATGCCGGCCGCCCAGACCACCGTGCCGGCGGCGAGGCGCTGGTCGCCGAGCCACACGCCGTCGTCGTCGATCCGCGTCACGCGCGTCTCGGTCCGCACCTCGACGCCGAGGCGCTCGAGCTGGCGCCGAGCCTTTTCGGACAGCTCCTCCGGGTAGGTCGGAAGCACGCGCCGGGTCGCCTCGATCAGCGTGACGTGCGCAGTGCGCGAGTCGATGCGCCGGAACTCGTCGCGCAGCGTGTGGCGCGCGATCTCCGCAAGCGTGCCGGCGAGCTCGACGCCGGTCGCGCCGCCGCCCACCACGACGAAGTCGAGCAGGCGTCGCTGCGCCGCCGGATCGGTGGCGCGCTCGGCGCGCTCGTACGCGAGCAGGATCTGGCGGCGGATCTCCATCGCGTCGTCGAGCGTCTTCAGCCCGGGCGCGAAGCGCGCCCACTCGTCGTGCCCGAAGTAGCTGTGCGTCGCCCCGGTGGCGACGATCAGGTAGTCGTACGCAAGCGCGGCGCCGTCGTCGAGCACGACGCGCTTCCCCGCGAGGTCGACGGCACGCGCCTCGGCGAGCAGGGTGGTCACGTTGCGCTGGCGGCGGAAGATGTGCCGGATCGGCGCCGCGATCGCCACCGACGCGAGCCCGGCGGTCGCGACCTGGTAGAGCAGCGGCTGGAAGAGGTGGTGGTTCTCCCGGTCGATCAGGGTGACGCGCACGTCCTCGCCGGCGAAGGTCTTCGCCGCGGCGAGGCCGCCGAAGCCGCAGCCGAGGATGACCACGTGCGGCGCGGGAGACAACGGAGCGGTCACGCCCACAGCTTTGCACAACTTTACCCGGCCGAGAAATCCATGTTACGTCTCCCCGCCACACTGCGCCCCATCGCCTGCCCTCGCAGGCGCACCTGACAAGGAGCAAGGCATGACGCAGGACACCAACCAGACCCGGACCTCGCCGCGCCGCCCGTGGCGGCGCATCGCCATCGCGGCGCTCGCCGGCAGCCTCGGCGCCGGGGTGGGCATGGCCGCGCTCGCTCACGGCGGCGGCTTCGGCGGCGGCTTCGGCCCCGGCGGACGGCACATGGACCGCGGCGGGCAGACCGATCCGGATGCGATGAAGCGCCGCATCGACGCCTCGGTGCGCTGGATGCTCGCCGACGTGAACGCCACCGACGCGCAGCGCGAGAAGATCGCGGCGATCGTCGAGGCCACGCGCAAGGAGATGGCGCCTCTGCGCGAGAAGCACCGCGAGGCCCGGCGCGCGGTGATGGACCTCCTCGCCAAGCCGACCGTCGACCGCGCCGCGATCGAGGCGATCCGCGCGCAGGAGATCCAATCGGCCGACGCGATGTCGCGGCGCTTCGTGCAGTCGCTCGCCGACGTGGCCGAAGTGCTCACGCCCGAGCAGCGCGCGCAGCTCGCCGAGAAGATGAAGCAGCGGCGCGGCCACCGCGGCCACGGCTGACCGCCCCCTCTCCGCCCGGCGTGGTCCCCCTAGCGTCGGGCGGCGTCCCCGCCGCGGCCTCCGGGCCGCGGCATTTCCCTCTGGCGAGCGCGCCGGCACGGGATAATCGCCCCATGACCGAACGCATCCTCATGATCGAGGACGATGCGCGCCTGGCGGGCATGGTGCGCGAGTACCTCGCCGGCGCGGGATTCCGCGTCAGCGTTCGCGGGTCCGCGGGCGAGGGGCTGGCAGCGCTCGCCCGCGAGCCCTTCGATGCGCTCGTGCTCGACGTGATGCTGCCCGACATCGACGGCTTCGAGGTCTGCCGGCGCGTGCGCTCGTCCTCGGACGTGCCGATCCTCATGCTGACGGCGCGCGGCGAACCGACCGACCGGATCGTCGGGCTCGAGCTCGGCGCCGACGACTACCTGCCCAAGCCTTTCGAGCCGCGCGAGCTCCTCGCACGGCTGCGCGCGATCTTGCGCAGGCGCGGCGCGCCGGAGAAGCGCGCGGGGACGCTGCGCTTCGGCCGGCTCGAGATCGACCGTGACGCGCGCGCGGTGCGGCTCGACGGCGCGGAGCGCGCGCTCACGAGCTACCAGTTCGCGCTCCTCGTCGCCATGGCGGAGCACGCCGGCAAGGTGCTCACGCGCGAGACGCTGATGGACCTCGTGAAGGGCGAGCCGCTCGAAGCGTTCGACCGCTCGATCGACGTGCACGTCTCGCGCATCCGCGCGGCGATCGAGGACGATCCGAAGCAGCCGCGCCGCATCATCACGGTGCGCGGCGCCGGCTACGTCTTCGCGAAGCTCCAGGACGCCGACCGGTGAGGCACCTCTACCTCAAGCTCTATCTCACGGTCGTCGCGAGCCTCGTGGCGTTCGTGCTCGCGGCGGGGTTCCTCTGGCGCCAGCTCGTCGACGCCTCGCCTCCGCCCGGCCTCGACCTCGCGGCCGCGGTCGCGCAGGGCGCCCTGCCCCCGGCGAGCGAGCCGCGCGCCGCCCAGCAGGCCGCGCTCGAGCGGCTCGCGGCGAATCGGCGCATCAACATCGCGCTATACGAGCCCGACGGGACGCGCATCGCGCAGGTGGGACCCGACGTGCTCGCGCGGCGCGAGGGCGCGCGCAGCGCGCGCGGCCCCTGGCACCCCGGCCGCGTCTGGACCCTCGAGCTGCCCGACGGCCGGTGGCTCGCCGCGCGCCTGCCGCGGCGCGAGCGGCCGCCGTACGCCCCGTGGAGCCTCTTCTTCACGCTCGGCCTGATCGCGCTCGGCGTCGCGGTGGGCGCCTACCCGGTCGTGCGCGGCGCGACGCGCCGCCTCGAGCGGCTGCGCGCGAGCGTCGATGCGCTCGGCAGCGGCGACCTCGGCACGCGCGTGACGGTGGAAGGCAGGGACGAGGTCGCCGCGCTCGCGGCGAGCTTCAACCGCTCGGCGGCGCGGATCGAGGCGCTGGTGGGCGCACACAAGACGCTGCTCGCGAACGCCTCCCACGAGTTGCGCTCGCCGCTGGCCCGCATCCGCATGGCGATCGAGCTCCTGAAGGCCGAGGCCGACCCGGCCCTGCGTGCGGAGCTCGCGCGCGACGTCGCCGAGCTCGACGCGCTGGTCGACGAGATCCTCACCGCGAGCCGGCTCGATGCGCTGGCCCAGCTCGAGACGCGCGAGGCCGTCGACCTCCTCGCGCTTGCCGCCGAGGAGTGCGCCCGCGTCGGCGCGACGCTCGACGGCGCGCCGACCACGATCCACGGCGATCCGCGCCTGCTGCGGCGGCTGGTGCGCAACCTGCTCGAGAACGCACGGCGCCACGGCGCCGGCTCGCCCGTCGAAGTGACGCTCGCCGCGCACGCGGGCGCGGCGGTGCTGCGCGTCTGCGACCGCGGGCCGGGCGTGCCGGAGGCCGAGCGCGAGCGGATCTTCGAGCCGTTCTATCGCCCGGCCGGGACGCGCGAGCCCGACGGTGGTGCCGGACTCGGCCTCGCGCTCGTGCGCCAGATCGCGCGCAGGCACGGCGGCGATGTCCGCTGCACGCCGCGCGACGGCGGCGGCAGCTGCTTCGAGGCGACGCTCGCGTCCTAGGTGCCGACGCTCTCGTCCCAGGTCCCGGCGCTCGCGTCCCCGGTCCCACGCAGCGCGGGCGCCGCCTCCGGATAGAGCCGCTCGAGCAGCGCCAGCGCCGCGGTGCGCAGCTCGCCGCGGAGCGCGACGCCCAACCGTTCGGCGTCGCACTCGCCCGCACGCTCCGCCCAGATTCCGCGCAGCGCATCGCGGCGCGACGCGACCACCTCCGCGACCGCGTCCTTCCAGTGCGCCGGGTGCTCGCCCTGCGTCCATTCCCCGCGGCCGCGGCCGTAGTGCGCGACGGCGAGGTAGCGCAGCAGCGCAGAGGCGAAGAATCCGTCGAGAAACTCGTCGCTCCAGCGCACCAGCGACGCCTCGGTGCCGCGCACGACGTTGTAGCCGCGCGCGATGCCGGCGGCACCGAGAGCGCCGAGCACGCCGCCCGCGAGCAGCCCCGCCCCGAAGGTGAGGCCCCCGGTCGCGAGGTCCGCCTTGAGCCCGGTCAGCGCCCCGGTGACCAGCCCGCCGAGCACCGCCGCCTTGCCCTCGCTCGCTCGCGCCTGCACGGCGAAATCGTCGGCGAGCCGCGCCAGCACCTCGCCCGCGGCCCGGCCCTCGAGCGCGTGGAGCTCGATCAGGCGATCGGTGGCGGCGCGCACGTCGGCGTCGAGTCGCTCGGCGAGCCGCTGCATCGCCACGTCCTTCGCGGTCGGCTCGCCCTCGCGCCCGAGGCCGAGCGCCACGGCGACTTCGCGCAGCGCGGCGCGCACGCTCCGGTCGGCGACCGGCTCCCGGTCGCACGCGGCGCGTGCGAGCTGCAGCGCGAGCTCGCCCATCGCCGCCTCGAACGTCGCCATGCGCCGCGCACGCCAGGCCGCGCCCAGGCGCGCGAACGCCGCGCGCTTCGTCTCCGGAAGGACTGCGGCGACCGCCGTGAAGAGCGCGAGCTCCTGCACCCAGCAGCGCGCGAACGCGTCGAGCGTGAGCACGGTCCGCACCACCGGATGGGAGGCGAGGTGCCGGCGCCAGCGCGCCTCCTCGGCCTGCTCGTCCGCACGCGGGCGCGGGGCGCCGACCTGGTTGAGCAGGACGATCGCCGGCTTGCCGATCCACTCGAGGATCTCCATCTCGGGCGCGACGTAGCCGGCGTCGCCGGGATTCTCCGTAGCGTTCACGAGGTACAGCACCGCGTCGGCGTGCTCGCGCACGTTGCGCACCGCCTCCTGGCTGGACCAGAACGGGCGGTCGCGCCAGCGGTCCCACACCTGCGACAGGAACCAGCCGATCGGGTTGCCGGCCTGGCGCAGACGCTTCACGAGCCGCACGCTGTCGCCAAAGCCAGGGGTGTCCCACAGCGCGAGGACGTCGCCGGCGGGCGTGTCGATCAGGGTGTGCGCTTCCGCGACGGCGGTGACGTGCGGCGCGTCGCGCACCTCCCCGATCGGCCGCGCGAGCAGCGTGCGGGCGAGCGTAGTCTTGCCCACATTGGTGTGGGAGATGAGGCTCAGGCTGACGCGCTCCGCGTCGCTCATGCCGCGGCGCGCGCGCGGCGCTCGATCGCCTCGTTCAGCTCCGCTTCGGCGATCGCGAGCTCCGGCTGCTCGAGGTCGGCGAAGACGAGGCCGACGCCGCGCTCCCCGGCGAGCGTGCGCCAGCCTTCGCGCCGCTTCGTGAGCCGCAGCGAGTCGGCCGGAAAACGCGCGCGAAATCCCGATTCGTCGGCGAGCGCGAGGAGCGGCGCGCGCGCCCCGGCGCCGGCGAGCAGCGCGGCGAGGAGCGCCCCGTGGTTCTCCGGCTCGGGCGTGGCGGCGAAATTGAAGACGACGAGCACGAGCGCGAGCGGGCCGTCCGGCGCGAGGTCGCGCGGCAGCGCGTCCTCGCCTCCCCACGCTACGGCCGGCGCGATGGACACCTCCACGCGCCCGCCGAACACCCGTCGCAGCACCGCCTCCAGCCCGAGCGTCGCCTGGGGCGAGAGCTGGTAGCTGTAGGGGACCACCCGCACCCGCGCCGTCTCGCCGGTGACCAGGCGGCCCAGGCGCTGGAAGTACGCCTCGTCGAGCGGCACCGGCAGCGCGCGCGCCAGCCGCCGCGCCGACCAGCCGGTGCCGAGGGCGAGCAGGGCGCGCGGCACGAGCACGACCAGCGCGAGCGTGACGGCGTAGAGGTGGATCCACGGTGCCGCGTTCTCGCCCGTGCCGCCCGCGCCGAGGCGCATCGCTTCCAGCCGCGCCGAGTCGGGGAGCTCGATGCCGGTCAGCGCGGCCGCGGGGCCGAGCACGAAGCCGAGCACGCGCTCGATCGTCCCTGGGTCGAGGAACGTGCTCTCCCAGCCGGCGCGATACTCGAGCACGAGGCCGCGCACGTAGAGGCCGGCGACCGCGCCGAGCGCGAAGGCGAACGCGGCGCGGTGCAGGACGGCGGCGACGCGGGCGGCGTGCAGCCGGGCACCGACCCGCGCCCAGCCCTGCGCGAAGCCGGCGAGCACGCCGCCGAGCCGCGCGTC
>JAGVSZ010000474.1 GCA_019137045.1 Betaproteobacteria bacterium | reverse complement strand
TCGTGGGAGAAGCTCGCGCTGGCGCTCTTCTGGATCGTCGGCCTGGTGGTGGCCGTCCTCTCGCTGTGGCTGCTGCGCCGGGCGCACGGGGAGGACCCGGTGAGCGGGGCGTGGCGGCGGTTCTGCCGCAAGCTCGCGCGCCGCGGCACCGCCCGGCGCGCCGCCGAGGGCCCGCGTGCGTTCGCGCAGCGCGCCGCGGCCGAGCAGCCGCACGTCTCCGCCGACGTGAGCGAGATCGGCGAGCTGTACGTGCGCGTCCGGTACGGGCGCGACCCGGATCCGTCGCTGGTCGGCCTGCTGCGCCAGCGCGTGCGGGAGCTGCGCGTTTGAGGCGCGCCCTGCCCGCCGCGCTCGCGGCGGCGCTCGCGTTCGGCGCCCCGGCCGCCGCGGCGCAGCGCTACGCCGACCGCACGGAGGTGCGGCAGTTCATCGGCGAGATGGCCGCGCAGCACGGGTTCGCCGAGCGCGCGCTCGAACGGCTCTTCGCGACGGTGCGGACGCAGGATTCCGTCCTCACCCTGATCGCGCCGGCGCCGGCGGGCACGCGCTCCTGGCGCGCCTACCGCGCCAACTTCGTGAACGCGCGGCGCATCGAGGCGGGGGTGGCGTTCTGGCGCGCGAACGCGGACACGCTCGCGCGCGCCGCGCGCGAGTTCGGGGTTCCACCCGAGATCGTGGTGGCGATCATCGGCGTGGAGACCGAGTACGGCCGCAACACCGGCACCTTCCGCGTGCTCGACGCGCTCGCCACGCTCGCCTTCGACCAGCCGCGGCGCGCCGAGTACTTCCGCTCGGAGCTCGAGCAGTATCTGCTCTACGCGCGCGAGTCCGGCGTGGACGCGGCCGCGCTCCGGGGTTCCTACGCCGGCGCGATCGGCATCCCGCAGTTCATGCCCGGCAGCATCCGCCGCTTCGGCGTGGACTACGACGGCGACGGCCGCCGCGACCTGCGCGCGAGCCGGGCGGACGCGATCGGGAGCGTCGCGAACTTCCTCGCCGCGCACGGCTGGGTGGCGGGCGCGCCGGTCGCGATCGCCGCGAGCGTGCAGGGCGACGGCCACCGCGCGCTCGTGAACGGCGAGGTGGTGCCGATCCACCGCCCGGAGGTGCTGCGCGAAGCCGGCGTCGAGTTCGCGGCCCCGGTCGCGCCGGACGCGCCCTGCGTGCTGATCGAGCTGGAGTCGCCCGACGCACCGCCGGTCCATCTCGTCGGGCTGCAGAACTTCTACGCGCTCACGCGCTACAACCGCTCGAGCTTCTACGCCGCCGCGGTCAACGACCTCGCCGACGAGATCAAGGTGGCGCGCGATGCGCGCTGACGCCCGGTGAGCGCCCCGGAACCGCTGTCGATCCGCGCGGCCGCGCGCGCGGACGTGCCCGTCCTCCTCGACCTCATCCGCGGCCTCGCCGAGTACGAGCGCCTCCTGCACCTGGTCGTGGCCGACGCGGCGACGCTGGAGCGCGAGCTGTTCGCGCCCGACGCGAAGGCCGAGGCGGTCGTGGCGTTCGCCCGCGGCGAGCCGGTCGGCTTCGCGGTGTTCTTCCACAACTTCTCCACCTTCCTCGGGCGGCGCGGGCTGTACCTCGAGGACCTGTTCGTGCGGCCGGCGCACCGCGGGCGCGGGTACGGCCGCGCGCTGCTGCGCCACGTGGCGCGCATCGCGCACGCGCGCGGCTGCGGCCGCTTCGAGTGGATGGCGCTCGACTGGAACGCGCCGGCGATCGGCTTCTACAAGTCGCTCGGCGCGGTGGAGATGGCCGAGTGGCGGCTCTTCCGCGTCACCGGCGCGGCGCTCGCGCGGCTCGCGGCGGACGACGCGCCGGAGTAGCGCGCCCTCGACCGCCCGACGCGCGTCGCGTCAGTTCGGGCGGCTCGGCAGGTACTGCAGCGGGTCGACCGGCTTGCCGAGCCGCCGGATCTCGAAATGCAGCTTCGCGGTCTCGCTCCCCGTCGCGCCCAGCTCGGCGATCTTCTGCCCTTTCGCGACGCTCTGCCCCTCCTTCACCAGGATCTGGCTGTTGTGGGCATAGGCCGAGAGGTAGGTGCCGTTGTGGCGGATGATCACGAGCTTGCCGTACGCCGGGATGCCTTCGCCGCTGTAGACGACCTTCCCGCCGGCGGAGGCGTGGACCGGGTCGCCGACGCGTCCGCCGATGTCCACGCCCTTGTGGCCGGCGCCGTTGAATCCGGCGATGACCCGGCCCTGGGCCGGCCAGCTCCAGTCCACGCGGTCCTCCCCGCCGTCGGGTTCCGGCTTCGGCGCGGGCGCCGGCGCGGGCTCGACCCGCGCGA
>JAGVSZ010000296.1 GCA_019137045.1 Betaproteobacteria bacterium | reverse complement strand
CCATCTCGACGGCGCCGGCGCGGTTCAGCACGCTGCCGGTGCCGGCATTGAAGAGCGGATCGTCCTCGAGGAGGACCACCGCGGCGCAGACCGCGTCGAGCGCGTTGCCGCCGTCCGCGAGCACCCGTCGCCCCGCAGCGACCGCGGCGCGCACGCCGCTGCGCGCCGCCGCGGCGTCCTGCGGCGCCCACCGACCGCAGCCGCCGTGGACGGCGATCGCCCAGTTCGGGACCCTATCCCGCGAGCGCACCCGAACTCTCACGGCCGGCCGGCCGGCGCGAGCGCGTCCGCGGCGCGCACGACTGCGTCGCCGCGCGCCGCCTCGAGGAGGGCGCGGGCGGTGCGCGCGACGGGGTCGAGGTCAGTCATCGGCGGGCTTCCCTGGGCGCACAGAATAGTGCGCTGCGGACACCGGTGCCAGGCCGATGCCGTTCGACGCCGGTCGCCGGTGCCACCCGCATCGGGGCGCACCGGACCGCCTACTGGAGCGGCGCGCCCTCCGCGAGCCAGCGGCCGAGGAGGGCGCGCTCCTCGGCGGTCATCCGGGTGAGGTTGCCGAGCGGCATCGCCTGGGTGGCGATGGTCTGCTGGTGGATGCGCTGCGCCGCGGCCTTGATCTGTTCCGGGGTGTCGAAGACGAGTCCGCCCGGCGGCTGCTGGAAGCCCGCGAAGGTCGGCTTCGAGGCGTGGCACACCGCGCAGCGCGCGGCGATGATCGACGCCACCCGGGCGAAGCCGACCGCCGCGCCCGCGGGCGCCGGGGCGGGACGCGCCGGCGCGAGCGCGATCGCCAGTCCCGCGAGCAGCACGGCCGCGACCGCCGGCAGCGCGACCACGTTCCGGCCGGTGTGCCGCAGCACGAAGTACTGCCGGATGAGCGCGCCCGCGAGCATGAAGACCGCGAGCACCGCCCAGGCGTGCCGGTGCCCGAAGGTGAGCGGGTAGTGGGTGCTGATCATGATGAACAGCACCGGCAGCGTGAAGTAGGTGTTGTGCACGCTGCGCTGCTTGCCGACGATTCCCGGCCGCGGGTCGGGATCCTTGCCGGCGCGGATCTCCGCCACCATCCGCTTCTGGCCGGGAATGATGTGGAAGAAGACGTTCCACACCATGATCGTGCCGATGAGCGCGCCGACGTGAACGTACGCCGCGCGGCCGCCGAACACCTGCCCGTATCCCCACGCCGCCGCCACCAGCAGCGCGTAGAGCACGATCGACAGGGCGAGATCGTGGCTGATGGTCCGGCACAGGAGATCGTAGACGACCCAGCCCGCGACGAGCGAGCCGGCGGAGAGCGCGATCGCCGCGGGGGCCGAGAGGTCCATCACCGACTTGTCGACGAGGTAGGCGCCCGCGCCGTACCAGTAGATGATCGCGAGGAGCGCCATCCCGGAGAGCCAGGTGGTGTACGCCTCCCACTTCGACCAGTGCAGGTTCGTGCTGAGCGGCTCGCCCTTCGGACCGGTGAGGAACTTCTGGCTGTGGTAGAAGCCGCCGCCGTGCACCGCCCACAGCTCGCCGAACACGCCGCGCCGCGCGTCCGCCGGGTTCTGCGGCGGGGTGAGCGACGTGTCGAGCAGCACGAAGTAGAGCGACGTGCCGATCCAGGCGACGCCGGCGATGAAGTGCAGCCAGCGCGCGCCGAGGTTCAGCCAGTCGACGATGTAGCTCTCCATCAGGCCTCCGCCCAGTGGTGGTCTCCGAGGCGCCGATTGGACCACCGGTCGTGCGGCGGCACAACGGGAAGCGCGCCGGACGGCGCGCTCACGCGCGCGTGACCTCGATCGCGTCCCCCGCGCGCACCGCGGCGAGCCGGCGCGCGTCGCCCTCGATCCGGCCGAGCACGTTGACCTTCGTGACCAGCCGGCACTCGCTGCCGCGCGAGGCGGGCGTCGGGCCGTAGGGCAGCGCGAGCGCGCCGCCCTGCACCCAGTAGCAGACGGTGCCCGGAGCGACCACCGCGCGCGCGTCGGGCTCGAGCGCGACCTCGGCCGGCAGCGAGAAGTACACCTCTTCGCCCCAGGTGTTCGCGCTCGCCTTCGCGGGCAGGGCCGCCGCCACCGCGCGCGCGGTCGGGGTGTCGGCGAGCGCGGCGAAGAGCTCGCCGCCCGGCCACGCGATGCGGATGCGGATCATCGGGTCACGCCGTGCGCCGGACCAGGAGCGCGCGAAAGTCGTTCACGTTGGTGCGCGTCGGGCCGGTGACGACCAGGTCCCCGAGCGCGCTGAAGAAGCGGTAGCCGTCGTTGTCGGCGAGGCACGCCTGCGCGCGCACGCCGCGCGCCGCCGCGCGCGCGAGGCTGTCCGGCGCGAGCAGGGCGCCGGCGTTGTCCTCCGAGCCGTCGATGCCGTCGGTGTCGGCCGCGAGCGCCGCGATGCCGGGGTGGCCGTCGAGCGCCACGGCGAGCGCGAGCAGGAACTCCGCGTTGCGCCCGCCGCGCCCGCTGCCGCGCACGGTGACCGTCGTTTCCCCGCCCGAGAGGAGCACGCAGGGCGGAGCGGCCGGGGTGCCGTCCTCCCCGCCGTGGCGCGCGACCTGGCGCGCGATCCCCGCGTGCACCGCCGCCACGTCGCGCGCTTCGCCCTCGATCGAGTCGCCGAGGATCACCGGCGCTAGCCCCGCCGCGCGGGCGGCCCCGGCCGCGGCGCGCAGGGCGTCCTGCGCCGTCGCGACGATCACGACTTCGCCGCCGGCGAGCCGCGGGTCGCCGGGTTTCGGCGTCTCGTCGCGCGCGGCGCGCAGGTGCTCGATGACCGCGCGCGGCTCGCTGATGCCGTACTTCGCGAGTACCGCAAGGGCGTCCGCGAAAGTCGTCGGATCGGGCACGGTCGGTCCGGACGCGATCACCGACGGGTCGTCGCCCGGCACGTCCGAGATGGCGAGCGTGACGACCCGCGCCGGCGCGCACGCGGCCGCGAGGCGGCCGCCCTTCAACGCCGACAGGTGCTTGCGCACGCAGTTCATCTCCGCGATGTTCGCGCCCGAGCGCAGCAGCGCCCTGTTCACCGCCTGCTTGTCCGCGAGGGTCAAGCCTGCGGCGGGCGCGGCGAGGAGGGCGGAGCCGCCGCCCGAGATCAGGCACAGGACGAGGTCGTCGGCGGTGAGCCCGCGCACCGTCTGCAGGATGCGCGCGGCGGCCTCGCGTCCGGCCGCGTCGGGGACCGGATGCGCTGCCTCGATCACTTCGATCTGCTTGCACGGCGCGCCGTGGCCGTAGCGCGTCACGACTAGCCCCGACAGCGATCCGCGCCAGTGCGCTTCGACGGCCTGCGCCATCGCGGCCGCGGCCTTCCCGGCGCCGACGACGACGGTGCGGCCGCGCGGGGGCGGCGGGAGGCGCGGCGGGAGGCAGCGCGCCGGGGACACCGCGTCGACCGCGGTGCGGAAGAGATCGAGCAGGAGCGCGCGGTCGCCCGGGGTCATGTCGGCGCGCCTAGAGCGTGACGACGAGATCCGGCCGGAACCCGGTCGGCTCGCCCGGGTAGCCGCGCGGGTTGCACACGACGCGGGTGCCGCCGACGACGTACTCGCTCGCCGCGTGCGTGTGGCCGTGAATCCACAGCGCCGCGCGCGCCACGAGCGGACCGAGGTCGCTCGCGAAGGCCGGGTTGAGCGGATGCGTCGCGAAGCGCGGCGCGATGCCGCCGGGGTGGGGCAGGAAGTGCGTGACGACCACCGTCGGCCCCGCGTGCGCGGGCGCGAGCCGCTCCTCGAGCCACGCGCGATGGACGCGGTGCAGCGCGAGCCAGTCTTCGGTCGTGAAGCGGCGGTCGCCGAACGCGATGACGCGCAAGTCGGGCGCGACGCGCCGCAGCGACTCGATCGCGACCGTGCGGCCGGGCGCGCCGTAGAGCTCGAAGTCGCTCCAGAGCGTGCAGCCGAGGAAGCGCACGCCTCCGAGCACCGTCTCCTCGCAGTCGAGGACGCGGACGTTCGAGCCCGCCGCGGCCGCGCGCAGCGCCGCGGCGGTGGCGTGGAACTCGGCGTCGAACGGCTCGTGGTTGCCGGCGACGAAGACCACCGGCCCGGCGAAGTGGCGCTTTGCCCACTCGACGCCGGCCGCGCCGTTGCCGACGTCGCCCGCGAGCACCACGACGTCGGCCGCGGCCGCCGGCGGGTCGAACGGCGCGACCTCCAGGTGCAGGTCCGAGAGGACGCGGATGCGCATCCCGGCGCCGCGCCGCGGGCCCTAGCGCCGCGTCCTGCGCTTGGGGTTCGCCGGCCCGTTCGCCTTGCGGCGCTGGGCCGCAATGCGCATGCGCAGCGCGTTCAGCTTGATGAACCCGCCCGCGTCGGCCTGGTTGTAGGCGCCGTAGTCCTCCTCGAAGGTGACGATCGCCGGGTCGAAGAGCGAGTCGGTCTGCGACGCGCGCCCGACCGTCATCACGGTGCCCTTGTAGAGCTTGAGGCGCACGGTGCCGTTCACCGGCCGCTGCGACTCGTCGATCAGCGTCTGCAGCAGGCGCCGCTCCGGGCTGAACCAGTAGCCGCTGTAGACGAGCCGCGCGTAGCGCGGCATCAGGTCGTCCTTGAGCGCGAGCACCTCGCGGTCGAGGGTGATCGACTCCATCGCGCGGTGCGCCTTGAGCATGATGGTGCCGCCGGGCGTCTCGTAGCAGCCGCGCGACTTCATGCCGACGTAGCGGTTCTCCACCATGTCGAGCCGGCCGATGCCGTGCTTGCCGCCGAGCCGGTTCAGCGTCGCGAGCACGGTGGCCGGGGTCATGCGCTTCCCGTCGAGCGCGACGATGTCGCCCTGCTCGTAGGTGAGCTGGACGTACTCGGGCCGGTTGGGCGCCTTCTCCGGGCTCACCGTGATGCGCCACATCGACTCCTCGGGCTCGTAGTCCGGGTCCTCGAGGACGCCGCCCTCGTAGGAGATGTGGAGGAGGTTCGCGTCCATCGAGTACGGCGCGCCGCCCTTGCGCTTCTTGAAGTCGACCGGGATGCCGTGCTCGTCGGCGTAGCGCAGCAGCTTCTCGCGCGAGGTCAGGTCCCACTCGCGCCACGGCGCGATGATCTTCACGTCCGGCATGAGCGCATAGGCGCCGAGCTCGAAGCGCACCTGGTCGTTGCCCTTGCCGGTGGCGCCGTGCGCGATCGCGTCCGCGCCGGTCTTGCGCGCGATCTCGACCAGGCGCTGCGCGATCAGCGGGCGCGCGATCGAGGTGCCGAGCAGGTACTCGCCCTCGTACAGCGCGTTGGCGCGGAACATCGGGAACACGAAGTCGCGGACGAACTCCTCCTTCAGGTCCTCGACGAAGATCTGCTCGATGCCGAAGCGCCGCGCCTTCCTGCGCGCGGGCTCGAGCTCCTCGCCCTGGCCGATGTCGGCGGTGAACGTCACGACCTCGCAGCCGTACACGTCCTGCAGCCACTTGAGGATGACCGAGGTGTCGAGGCCGCCGGAGTAGGCGAGCACGACCTTCCTGACCCGGGAATGCGCTTTCTTCGTCATGTGCGTGGTGAGTGAGTGGAGTTCGTCACGATCCGACCCGGCCGAGGAGCAGGTACTCGATCAGGGCCTTCTGCGCGTGCAGCCGGTTCTCGGCCTCGTCCCAGACGACGCTCTGCGGGCCGTCGATGACCGCCGCCGCGACCTCCTCGCCGCGGTGGGCGGGCAGGCAGTGCATGAAGAGCGCGTCCGGCGCGGCCGCGCGCATCATCGCCTCGTCGACCTGCCAGCGCGCGAACGCCGCGCGCCGCGCGTCGGCCTCGGCCTCGAAGCCCATGCTGGTCCACACGTCGGTGGTCACCAGGTGCGCGCCGCGCGCGGCCTCCAGCGGGTCGGCGAACAGGGCGTAGTGGGCCGTGCCCCCGCTGCCCGCGCGCGCCGCGACGACCCCGTAGCCGGGCGGGGTGGAGACGTGCAGCCTGAAGTCGAGCACCTCGGCCGCCTGCAGCCACGAGTAGCAGACGTTGTTCGCGTCGCCGATCCAGGCCACGGTGCGGCCCCGGATCGAGCCGCGATGCTCGATGTAGGTGTAGAGGTCGGCCAGGATCTGGCACGGGTGGTGCTCGTCGGTGAGCCCGTTGATCACCGGCACGCGCGAGTGGCGCGCGAAGCGCTCGACCGTGTCCTGCTCGAAGGTGCGGATCATGACGATGTCGCACATGCGCGAGATCACCTTGGCCGCGTCCTCGACCGGCTCGCCGCGCCCGAGCTGCGAGTCGCGCGTGGACATGAAGATCGCCGCGCCGCCGAGCTGCTGCATGCCGGCCTCGAACGACAGGCGCGTGCGCGTCGACTGCTTCTCGAAGATCATCACCATCGTGCGGTCGACGAGCGGCCGGTACGGCTCGTAGCGCTTGAACGTCTCCTTGATCCAGCGCGTGCGCGCGAAGACGTGCTCGAGCTCGTCGCGCGCGAGGTCGCGGAACTGCAGGAAGTGCTTCGGCGCAGCCACGGGCGGCGGGCGGCTCAGGCGCCGAGGAACCGGCGCACGAGCGGGGCGAGCAGGGCGACGAGCTCGCGCGCCTCGGGCTCCCGGATCACGAGCGGCGGGAGGAGCCGGATCACCCGCTCCGCGGTGACGTTGATCAGCAGCCCGGCGTCGAGCGCGTGCCGGACGAGGTCGCCGCAGGGCCGGTCGAGCTCCACCCCGATCATCAGGCCCATCCCGCGCACCTCGACCACCCCGGCGACCCCGG
Organism: Betaproteobacteria bacterium; assembly: GCA_019137045.1. Taxonomy (GTDB): domain Bacteria; phylum Pseudomonadota; class Gammaproteobacteria; order Burkholderiales; family SG8-39; genus JAGVSZ01. Next base: position 13,348 of record JAGVSZ010000296.1, on the reverse strand, counting down.
CGAGCGCGGCGCGGAGCTCCGCGCGGATGAGCTCGCCCATCCGCGCCGCGTTCTCCAGCAGTCCCTCGTCGGCCAGCGCGGCGAGCGTCGCGAGGCCCGCGGCGCAGGCGAGCGGTCCGCCGCCGAACGTGGACCCGTGGCTGCCCGGCTTGAACACGCCGCGGGCGCGGCCGGCCGCCAGGCAGGCGCCGATCGGGACGCCCGCGCCGAGCCCCTTGGCGAGCGTGATCACGTCGGGACGGACGCCGGCGTGCTGGAAGGCGAACCACTTGCCGGTGCGCCCGATGCCGCTCTGGACCTCGTCGATCATGAGCAGCCAGTCGCGCTCGTCGCACAGGCGGGCGAGGTCCCGCACGTACCCGGCGTCGGCGACGTGGATCCCGCCTTCGCCCTGGAGCACTTCGAGCAGCACCGCGACGATGTTCGGGTTGGCCTCGGCCGCCTGGCGCACCGCGCGGGCGTCGCCGAACGGCACCCGGACGAAGCCGGGGACGAGCGGCTCGAAGCCGGCCTGGGCCTTGCGGCTGCCGGTGGCCGAGAGCGTCGCGAGCGTGCGGCCGTGCCACGCGTGCTCCATCACGACGATGGCGGCGTTCTGGATGCCGGCGTGGTGCGCGCGGTAGCGGGCGAGCTTGATCGCGCACTCGTTCGCCTCCGCGCCGGAGCTGCAGAAGAAGGCCTCGTCCATGCCCGAGAGCGCGCACAGGCGGTCCGCGAGCTCGGCCTGCGCGCGGATCTCGTACAGGTTGGAGGTGTGGATGACCCGCGCCGCCTGCCCGGCGAGCGCGCGCACGAGCCCGGGGTGCGCGTGCCCGAGCCCCGACACCGCGATCCCGGCGAGCGCATCGAGGTAGCGCCGGCCGGACTCGTCCCACAGCCAGACGCCTTCGCCGCGCTCGAACGACACCGGCAGCCGCGCATAGGTGTTCATCAGGTGCGAGGACATGGCGGGCGCAGCCGGATGGTGACGGTCGAAAAAGCAAACGGCGGCTCGCGCCGCCGGGCATTTCAGAGGCGGCGATGGTAGCACGGCGGCTCCGCCCGAGAGGCGCGCGCCCGTAGAATCGGCCGCCATGGCGCGGCTCGCGGTCTTCAACCAGAAGGGCGGGGTGGGCAAGACCACCACCGCGCTCAACCTGGCCGCGGCGCTCGCGCGACGGGGGCTGCGGCCGCTGCTCGTGGACCTCGACGCGCAGGCGCACCTCTCGCACGTGCTCGCGCCGGCCGCGGCGGCCGCGGACAGCGCGTTCGCGCTCTTCAGCGAGGCGCGGCCGCTAGGCGCGCTCCTCCGGCCGGTGGCCCTCGCCGGGGCGGCGCCGGGCGGCGACCTCGTGCCGGCGCACGCCGAGCTGATGAAGGTGGACTCGCTCTTCGGGCGCGGGCCGCGCACCCTGTACCGGCTGCGCGACGGGCTGGACGGGCACGAGCGCGCGGGCGCGCCGCGCGCGGTCTTCATCGACTGCGGCCCGCTGCTCGGCGTGCTCTCGCTCGCCGGCGTGTTCGCCGCCGACCGCGTGCTGGTGCCGGTCTCGGCCGACTTCCTGGCGGTGCAGGGCGCGCTCGCGCTCGAGGACACGCTGAAGGCGCTCGAGCACGTCCTCAAGCGGCGCGTCGAGCGCCGCTACGTGCTCACGCGCTTCGATGCGCGGCGCCGGATGGCGCACGAGATCGCCGCGACGCTCGCCGAGCGCTTCGGCCCCGAGCTGTGCGCGACGCGCATCGCCGAGACGGTCGGGCTCGCCGAGAGCCCGTTCCACCGCCGCGACATCTTCGCGCACGACGCGGCGAGCCGCGGCGCGCGCGACTACGAGGCGCTGCTGGAGGAGCTGCTCGCTGCGGGTTTTCTGGAGGTTTGAGGCGCCGCCCGCGCCGCCGCGGCTACTTCGCGCCGAGGGACGCGACTTCCTCGAAGGAGGCGGGATCGCTGCGCGCCGGCGCGCCGAGCGCGCGGCACTCGAGGACGTGGCAGTGGGGATACATCTGCAGCAGCTTGCGCTGTGCGTCGGCTTCCTCGCGCCCGTGGATGTTCAGGTTCTCCACCACCATGCCGGTTCGGGTCCGGATCCGGAACGCGAATTTGCTGGAGTTGGGCGCGAAGACCATTTCCGTCCCCGATCAGGTAGTTACGCCATAAATAGCATAGTTCCCTGAGCTCCGCAACGCAACGGATTCATGCGGCGGCATTTTCTGACGCCCGCCGGAAGCAGGGCGTCCGTCGGGCCGAACGGAGCTACCCGATCTTCTTGAGCCCGCGCTCCTCGGTCGCCCGGAGGACGCGCAGGCAGGGGACGTAGCCGTCGTAGAGGACGCCGTGGAGCTCCATGCGCTTCTGCGAGCGGAGCAGGCCGACCAGGAAGTCGAGCACCCCGGCGGTGATGACCTGGCCGGGAACGAGCGCCGGGATGCCGGGGGGATAGGGCGCGATCTGGTCGGCGCTCACCCGGTTGAGGAGCGCGCGGTTGACGTCGTCCTTGGCGTCGAGCAGCGGCACCGCCTCGCCGCCGCAGTAGTACGCGTCGCGCGGGAGGTAGCGCAGGCGGGTGAACGCGGGGATCTCGGGAAACTGGTAGAGCCGGCGCGGGGCGCGCCCCTCGCGCGCGATGCGCATCAGCGCGTCGTACAGGCGCGAGAGCTTGCTGCGCGTGGTGCCGATCGTGAGCAGCAGCGTGATGGTGTTGAAGGTGGACTTCTCGACCTGGATGTTGAAGCGCGTGAACAGCTCGCGCTGCAGGTCCTCCACCGTGTAGCCGCAGCTCGAGATGTCGACCGTCACCTTGGTCGGGTCGAGCAGGATGCCGTCGTGCTTCACCTCCTCGGGCAGCAGCTCCGCGAGCTCCAGCACGCGGAACACGCCGGTCGAGTTGATCTGCTGGCGGATCTCGGCCGCCAGCGCGAGCGTGCGCGAGAGCAGCTTGTAGCCCTCCATCACCATCTGCTTGCGCGCCACGTCGAGGCTCGCGATCATCGCGTACTGCGGCGACGTCGACGTGTGCATGTTGAAGTTCTCGCGGAAGATGTGCTCGTTGAAGCCCGGGTCGTTGACGTGGATCATGCTCGCCTGCGAGAAGGCGCTCATGACCTTGTGCGTGGACTGGGTCGCGTAGTCGGCGCCGGCCTCGAGCGCGGTCGGGCGGAACGCGGGGTGGAAGCGGGCGAAGCCGTACCACGCCTCGTCGATGATCACGCGGATGCCGGCGGCGTGGCAGCGCTCGACGATCGGCTGCAGGTCGTAGCGGAACCCGTCGTAGGTGCACGAGGTCAGGATCAGCGCCTCGGCGTCGGGGTGCTCCTCGATCGCCTGGAAGATCGTCTTCTTCGGCACCGGCCCGTAGATGCCGTACTTCCGGTTCACCGACGAGTCGAGGTAGACCGGGCGCGCGCCGGTGCCGTTGGTGGCGAAGAACGTGCGGCGCGCCCCGAAGGCCTTCGCCGCCACCGCCTGCGCCTCGGCGATCACGCCCTTCGGCTCCATGAGCGAGTCGAGCATCGGCACCGACACCGACAGGTCGGCGTCGAAGATGTGCTCGCCCATGAAGTCGTAGAAGTCGTTGATCCACGGGCTGCCGCGCAGGGACTCGCCCGAGGAGTGTCCCGGCGTGTGCCAGGAGTCCTTCGCCATCCAGACGTAGTTCTTCAGCTGGTCGTAGAAGGGCGTGCGCGCGCGCTCCTGGATCTCCGCGTTGAGGATGCGGTACATGCCGCGGTAGTCGCGCTCCTCGCGGTAGAAGTAGCCGTCGACCGCCTCGGCGAACAGGGTGTCGACCACCTCGTCCTCGGTCTCCTGCGCGATCAGGATGTAGACGTCGAGCTCCGGGCGCAGCCGCGTGATGCGCTGCACGAGCTCGAGCGCGGTCGTCTGGAGCTTGCGCGCCTTGCCGCCGTTGAGGGTGTAGAGCTTGTCGTCGACGACCACCGCCTGGAGGTCGCCGTCCTGCTCGATGGCGGCGAGCGCCTCGCGCGCGGTGGTGACGCCCGCGAAGACGATGCCGTGCGGGTTGTCGAGCGAGCGCGCGGCCGCGTTCAGCCCCTTGACGAACTCGCGCAGGACGAGCGGCTCGTCGTTGATGACGAGGATGCGGCTGACCGGCTTGCGCATCGGGCGCGGCGACGCGGGGCGCGGCCTGCGCTAGGCGGGGTGCTGCGGGGCCCGCGCGGCGGCGGGCGCTGTTCGCGGACGGCTCAGGCCAGGGCCCTGATGCGCGCGGCGAGGCGGCTCTTGTGCCGCGCCGCCTTGTTCTTGTGGATGATGCGCTTGTCGGCGACGCGGTCGACGATCGCGGTCGACGCCTGCAGCGTCCGCGTCGCGGCCGCCTTGTCGCCGGCGGCGATCGCCTTCTTCACGTTCTTGATCGCGGTGCGCAGCGCGGACTTGAGCGCGGCGTTGTGCTTGCGGCGCTTCTCGGACTGGCGCGCGCGCTTGCGGGCTTGGGCGGTGTTGGCCATGGGAGCCGGGGGCGGAAAAGGCGCGGATTGTAGGCGACACGGCGGTTCTGCGCAAGGCGGAACAAGGGCTTAGCGCGCGTTCGCCCGGATCTCGCCCGTCCTGGCCCCGAATCGCGCCAGGGTCCCGCCCCTATAATTCGCCGCGCCCCGGGTCGGGGCGCCGTCCGGCCCCGTCCTTCCCCCAGCGCGCCCCGCATGAACCTCCTCCGAGCCATGGCCACCGTCAGCGGCATGACGCTGGTCTCGCGCGTCCTCGGCTTCGTGCGCGATGCGGTGATCGCGCGGACGTTCGGCGCCGGGCTGGAGACCGACGCCTTCTTCGTCGCGTTCCGCATCCCGAACCTGCTGCGGCGCCTGTTCGCGGAGGGCGCGTTCTCGCAGGCGTTCGTGCCGATCCTCGCCGAGTACCGCACGCGCAGCGGGGCCGCGGAGACGAAGGTGCTCGTCGACCGGGTCGCGACCCTGCTCACGCTGGCGCTGGTCGTCACCACCGCGCTCGGCATCGCCCTCGCGCCGGTGATCGTGTACGTGAGCGCGCCCGGGTTCGCGGCGGTGCCGGAGAAATTCGACCTCACGGTGGCGATGCTGCGGATCACCTTCCCCTACATCCTGCTGATCTCGCTCGTCGCCCTGGCGGCCGGGATCCTGAACACCTGGAGCCGGTTCGCGGTGCCGGCGTTCACCCCGACGCTGCTCAACGTCGCGTTCATCGTCGCCGCGCTCGGGCTCGCGCCGTACTTCGACCCGCCGGTGATGGTGCTCGCCTGGGCGGTGGTGGCGGGGGGCGTGCTGCAGCTCGCGCTCCAGGTGCCGGTCCTCGCCCGGCTCGGTCTGCTGCCGCGGCCGCGGGCCGGGTTCGGGGACCCGGGCGTGCGCCGCATCCTGGTCCTGATGGGGCCGGCGCTGATCGGCGTGTCGGTGGCGCAGATCAGCCTCCTGCTCAACACCATTTTCGCGTCGTTCCTGCAGACCGGGAGCGTGTCTTGGCTGTACTACGCCGATCGCCTGATGGAGTTCCCGACCGGGCTCCTCGGCGTCGCGCTCGGCACGGTCCTCCTCCCCAGCCTCGCGCGGCTCCACTCGGCGGACGCGCGCGACGAGTACTCGCGCCTGCTCGACTGGGGACTGCGCCTGACCTTCCTCCTCGCCGTCCCCGCCGCCGCCGCGCTGGCGGTGCTCGCCACGCCGCTGATCGCGACGCTCTTCCTCCACGGCCGCTTCGACGCGACCGACCTGGAGATGACGCGCCGGGCGCTGGTCGCCTACAGCGTGGGGCTCGTCGGGCTGATCCTCGTCAAGGTGCTCGCGCCCGGCTTCTACGCGCGCCAGAACATCCGCACGCCGGTCAGGATCGCGCTCGTCACGCTGGCGGCGACGCAGCTCATGAACGCGGCGCTGATCGTGCCGCTGCAGCACGCGGGGCTCGCGCTGGCGATCGCGCTCGGGGCCTGCCTGAACGCGGGGCTGCTGTACCGCGGCCTGCGGCGGCGCGCCATCTACGCGCCGCAGGCCGGCTGGCGCGCCTTCTTCGCCAAGATCGCGGCCGCGACCGCCCTGATGGCGCTCGGCCTGTGGCTCGCGACGGGACCGGCGGCCTGGTGGACGCGCGCGGAACTCGCGCCGCGCGCCGCGGCGCTCGCCGGGCTGGTCGCGCTCGGCGCGCTCGTGTACTTTGGGTCCTTATGGGCTTTCGGCTTCCGTCTGCGCGACTTCGTGCGCAGTAGCGCATGAGCGCGAGCCTCGAGCGCTTCGCCGAGCTGGTGACCCGCGAGCAGTTCGGGCTCGCCGAAGCGTGCCTCCTGATCGCGCAGGACGAGTACCCGGACCTGGACGTCGGCGCGTACATCGCCCGGATCGACGCCATCGCGGCCGCCGTCAGCGGCCGTCTCGCCGCCGACGCCGCGCCCGAGCAGCGCGTCGCCGCGATCAACCGGCACCTGTTCGCGGAGCTCGGCTTCCGCGGCAACGTGGAGGCGTACTACGACCCGCGCAACAGCTACCTGAACCAGGTGCTCGAGCGGCGCGTCGGCATCCCGATCACGCTCTCGATCGTCTACCTCGAGGTGGCGCGGCGGGCGGGCCTCGCGGCGCAGGGGATCGCTTTCCCGGGGCATTTCATGGTCAAGGTGCGGCAGCAGCGCGGCGCGCTCGTCATCGACCCGTTCGGCGGCGGCGCGGCGCAGTCGGAAAGCGACCTGCGCGAGCGGCTCGGACAGGCGCTGGGCCAGGGGCGCGCGGCGCCCGCGCCGCTCGCGCCGTACCTCGACGCCGCGACGTCGCGGGAGATCGTCGCGCGGTGCCTGCGCAACCTCAAGTCGATCTACCTGCAGCGCGGCGCGCTGGGTTCGGCGCTGGCGGTGATGCAGCGGCTGCTGCTCGTGGTGCCCGAGTCGGCCGCGGAACTGCGCGACCGCGGGCTCGTGTACGCGCAGCTCGAGTGCTTCCGGCCGGCCGCGGCCGATCTGCGCAACTACCTGCGCCGGCTCCCGGACGCGCCCGACGCCGCCGAGATCCGCGCGCAGCTCGCGGCGCTGCAGGCGGCCAGCGCCCGCCTGCACTGACCGCTGCCTGCGCTGCGCCGCCGCATCCGCACGGCGGCACTGCGAAGTCGCTAAAATTCAACGCTTTTCCGCCAGCCATCCGCCCTCATGCTCGTTTCGCGCGGCCTCGGGCGCAAGCTCACGGTCACCCGCGGCCTCGCGCCCGGCGGGGCGGGCGCGCTCGGCCCGGTCGCGCTCACGATCGGCAACTTCGACGGCGTGCACAAGGGGCACCAGGCGATGCTCGCGCGCCTCGTGGCCGCGGCGCGCGCGCGCGGCCTGACCGCGACGGTGCTCACGTTCGAGCCCCATCCGCGCGAATTCTTCGCCCCGCAAGCGGCGCCCACCCGGCTCACGAACCTGCGCGAGAAGCTCGAGCTGCTCGCGGCGCACGGCGTGGAGCGCGTGCACGTCCAGCGCTTCGCGGCGGCGTTCGCCGCGCTCTCGCCCGAGGCGTTCGTCGCGGGCGCGCTCGCGGGCACGCTGCGCGCGCGCTGGGTGCTCGTGGGCGACGACTTCCGCTTCGGGGCGAAGCGCGCCGGCGACTTCGCCTTCCTGGCGGGCGCGGCCGCGCGCCACGGCTACGAGGTCGAGGCCATGCCCACCGTGGCCATCGGCGCGCAGCGCGTGTCGAGCTCGGCGGTGCGCGAGGCCCTTGCGCGCGGCGAGCTCGCCCGGGCGCAGGCGCTGCTGGGGCGCGCCTACGGCATCAGCGGGCGGGTCGTGCACGGGGAGAAGCTCGGACGGGCGCTCGGCTTCGCGACCGCCAACGTGCAGCTCAAGCACAATCGACCTCCGCTTGCCGGCATCTTCGCGGTGCGGGCGCACGGCATCGGCGCGGCGCCGCTCCCGGGGGTCGCGAGCCTCGGCGTGCGGCCGACGGTGCACGCCGCCGGCAAGCCGGTGCTCGAGGTCCACCTGTTCGATTTCGCCGCCGACCTGTACGGCGCGCACCTGCGCGTCGAGTTCCTCGCCAAGCTGCGCGACGAGGCGCGCTACCCCGACCTCGATACGCTGAAGGCGCAGATCGCCCGCGACTGCGCCCAGGCGCGCGACGTCCTGAAAGCCCTGGAGAATGCCTGATTACAAGAACACGCTGAACCTCCTCGACACGCCCTTCCCGATGCGCGGCGACCTCGCCCGGCGCGAGCCCGGGTGGGTGCAGGCGTGGCAGGACACGGGCCTCTACCGGCGCCTGCGCGAGGTGTGCAAGGGCCGGCCGCGCTTCGTGCTGCACGACGGGCCGCCGTACGCGAACGGCGCGATCCACATCGGCACCGCGGTGAACAAGATCCTCAAGGACATGGTGGTGAAGTCGCGCACGATGGCGGGCTTCGACGCGCCCTACGTGCCGGGCTGGGACTGCCACGGCATGCCGATCGAGGTGCAGATCGAGAAGAAGCACGGCAAGAACATCCCGGCCGAGCAGACCCAGCGGCTCGCGCGCGCCTACGCGACCGAGCAGATCGCGCAGCAGAAGGCCGACTTCCGGCGGCTCGGGGTGCTCGGCGACTGGGACCACCCGTACCTCACGATGGCCTACGGCAACGAGGCCGACGAGATCCGCACCCTCGGCGCGCTGCTCGAGAAGGGCTACGTGTACCGCGGCCTCAAGCCGGTGAACTGGTGCTTCGACTGCGGCTCGGCGCTGGCGGAGGCCGAGGTCGAGTACGAGGACCGCAAGGACGACGCGATCGACGTCGGGTTTCCGTTCGGCGACCGTGCGGCCATCGCGCGGGCGTTCGGGCTGGCGCAGCTCGACGACAAGCCCGGCTGGGCGGTGATCTGGACGACGACGCCGTGGACGATCCCCGCGAACCAGGCGCTCAACGTTCACCCCGATCTCGACTACGACCTGGTGGACACGCCGCGCGGCTACCTGATCCTCGCCCGCGACCTGCGCGCGGCGTGCCTGGAGCGCTTCGGGCTGAGCGGGACCACGCTCGCGACGGCGCGGGGCCGGGCGCTCGAACGCATCGCGTTCCGCCACCCGTTCTACGATCGCGCCGCACCGGTGTACCTCGGCGAGTACGTCACGCTCGACCAGGGCACCGGCGTCGTGCACAGCGCGCCGGCGTACGGCGTCGAAGACTTCGAATCGTGCCGGCGCTACGGGCTGAAGGACGACGAGATCCTCGCGCCGGTCATGGGCGACGGGCACTACGCGGCGAGCCTGCCGCTCTTCGGCGGCAAGCTCATCTGGCAGGCCAACCCGGAGATCATCGCGCAGATCCGCGCGGCGGGCGCGCTCTTCGGCCACGCCGCCCACGTGCACAGCTACATGCACTGCTGGCGCCACAAGACGCCGGTCATCCTGCGCGCCACGACGCAGTGGTTCGCGGGCATGGACGAGGTGCCCGGCTTCAACGGCCGCAAGCCGGCCGAGACGCTGCGCGCGACCGCGCTGCGCGGCATCGAGGCCACGAAGTTCTTCCCCGCGTGGGGCCAGGCGCGGCTGCACGGCATGATCGCCAACCGTCCCGACTGGACGCTCTCGCGCCAGCGCCAGTGGGGCGTGCCGATGCCGTTCTTCATCCACCGCGAGACCGGCGCCCTGCACCCGCGCACGCTCGAGCTGGTCGAAGCGGTGGCGAAGCTCGTGGAGGCGGGCGGCATCGAGGCGTGGCAGGGCGTCGAGGCGACAGACCTGCTCGGGGCCGACGCCGCGCAGTATGAGAAGGTGAAGGACACCCTCGACGTGTGGTTCGACTCCGGCTCGACGCACCAGACGGTCATGGGCGGGCCGGAAGGACGGCGGCGCCGCGTCGGGTCGCACTACGCGCAGACCGGGTTCCCGGCCGACCTCTACCTCGAGGGCTCCGACCAGCACCGCGGCTGGTTCCACAGCTCGCTCCTCGTGTCGTGCATGCTGAACGGCGTGCCGCCCTACAAGGGGCTGCTCACGCACGGCTTCGTCGTCGACGGCGAGGGGCGCAAGATGTCCAAGTCGCTCGGCAACGTCATCGCGCCGCAGCAGGTGTCGGACTCGCTCGGCGCGGAGATCCTGCGCCTCTGGGTGGGCGCGACCGACTACTCGGGCGAGCTCTTCATCTCCAACGAGATCCTGAAGCGCGTGGTCGAGAGCTACCGCCGCATCCGCAACACGCTGCGCTTCCTGCTCGCCAACCTCTCCGACTTCGACCCGGCGCGCGACGCGCTGCCCCCGGCCGAGTGGGTGGAGATCGACCGCTACGCGGTCGCGCTCGCCGCGCGGCTGCAGGACGAGCTCGTCGCGCACTACGACCGCTACGAGTTCCACCTCGTCACGCAGAAGCTGCAGGCGTTCTGCTCCGAGGACCTCGGCGCCTTCTACCTCGACGTGCTCAAGGACCGGCTCTACACCTGCCGCGCGGACTCCGCGCCCCGGCGCTCGGCGCAGAGCGCGCTGTGGCACGTCACCGCGAGCCTGCTGCGCCTGATGGCGCCGGTGCTCTCGTTCACCGCCGAGGAGGCGTGGGCGGTGTTCACCGCGCGCGCGGGCACGGGCGCGGACGACAGCGTGTTCTTCCACACCTGGCACGCGTTTCCGCCGGTCGCGGACGCCGCGGCGCTGCACGCGCGCTGGGCCGCGGTGCGCGCCGCGAAGGCCGACGTGCAGAAGGAGCTCGAGACGCTGCGCGTCGCGGGCAAGATCGGGTCGTCGCTCGCGGCCGAGGTCGAGGTGCGCGCGGCGGGCGAGCGCTACGCCGCGCTCGCCGCGCTCGGCGAGGACCTGCGCTTCGCGCTGCTCACCTCGCAGGCGGCGGTGACGCAGGTGGCGGGCGAGGCCGAGCAGGAAGTGCGCGCGGCGCCGAGCGCGCACGCGAAGTGCGAGCGCTGCTGGCACTACCGCGCCGACGTCGGCGCGAGCGCCGCGCATCCGGCCCTGTGCGGGCGCTGCGCGTCGAACCTCGACGGCGCGGGCGAGACGCGGCGATTCGCGTGAGCGCCGCGCCGGCCGGCCTGCGGCGGCTCGCGCCCTGGCTCCTGGTCGCCGCGGTGGTGGCGGTGCTCGACCAGACCACGAAGGCGGTCGTGCAGGCGATGCTCCAGCCCGGCGCGCGCATCCCGGTGCTCCCCTTCCTCGACCTCGTGCTGGTTTTCAACGACGGGGCCGCGTTCAGCTTCCTCGCCGGGGCCGGCGGCTGGCAGCGCGCGTTCTTCATCGGGATCGCGCTGGCCGCGGCGGTGCTGATCGTCCACCTGCTGCGGCGCCATCCGGGCGAGCGGCTCTTCTGCGCCGGCCTCGCGCTGATTCTCGGCGGCGCGGCCGGCAACCTCTGGGACCGGGTCGTGCTCGGGCACGTCGTCGACTTCGTGCTGCTGCACGCGCACGGCTGGCACTGGCCGGCGTTCAACGTCGCCGACTCGGCGATCACGGTGGGCGCGGCGGCGCTGATCTGGGACGGGGTGTTCGGGCACCGCGCGGCGGGACCGGACGGCCGCCGGGCGTAGAATCGCCCCCGCGCGCCGCGGCGCTTTCCCCTCATCCCGTCATGGAAGTCCTGCTCGCCAACCCCCGCGGCTTCTGCGCCGGCGTCGAGCGCGCGATCGCGATCGTCGAGCGCGCGCTGGCATTGCACGGCGCGCCGATCTACGTCCGGCACGAGATCGTGCACAACCGGTCGGTGGTCGAGGGCCTGCGCGCGCAGGGCGCGATCTTCGTCGAGGCGCTCGCCGAGGTGCCTGCGGGCGCGACCGTGGTGTTCTCCGCGCACGGAGTGTCGAAGGCCGTCGAGCGCGAGGCCGCGGCGCGCGGTCTGCGCGTCTTCGACGCGACCTGTCCGCTCGTCACCAAGGTCCACGTCGAGGTCGAGAAGATGCTGCGCGCCGGCCGCGAGATCGTGATGATCGGGCACCGCGGGCATCCCGAGGCCGAGGGGACGATGGGCCAGGCGGAGACGGGCATGCACCTGGTGGAGACCGTCGGCGACGTCGCACGGCTCGCGGTGCGCGACCCGTCGAAGCTCGCCTACGTGACGCAGACGACGCTGTCGGTGGACGACGCCGCGGCGATCGTCGCGGCGCTCAAGCGGCGCTTTCCGGGCATCGTCGGGCCGAAGAAGGACGACATCTGCTACGCGACCCAGAACCGGCAGGACGCGGTGAAGGCGATGGCGCCGCGGGCGGACGTGGTGATCGTGGTCGGCTCGCCGAACAGCTCGAACTCCAATCGCCTGCGCGAAGTCGCCGAGCACCTAGGCGTTCCGGCGTACATGGTGGACCACGCCGACCAGCTCGACCCGGCGTGGATCGCCGGCCGCGGCCGCGTGGGCGTCACCGCGGGGGCCTCCGCGCCCGAGGTGCTGGTGCAGGCGGTGATCGCGCGCCTGCAGTCGCTCGGGGCGTCGGTCGTGCGGCCGCTCGACGGGGCCGAGGAGCGCGTCGTCTTCCCGATGCCCAAGGGGTTGCAGGGACCGCAGTAGCCCGGCGGCGGGCGCGGCAAGAAAAAGGCCCGCGCAGCAGACCGGTCGGTCGCGCGCGGGCCCTCGGGCCGCGGGGTGCCTGCGGCTACTGCTGGAGTTCCCTCCAGGTGACGCGCTTGCCGCTCGGCGCACCCGATGCGATCGGCACGTCTTCCTTCCCGGGCGGCTCGCCGGTGTGCTTCTGGCGGTACACGATCACCGTGCCGTCGGACAGCTTGACTATGCTCAGGCCCACCGTCAGGCCGGTGACGCGGTAGCGCGCCTGGGCGTTGGACGTTCCGGGCGGCGGCAGGCCGGTCGCGATGTCGAAGTAGTTGAGGTAGCCGTAGCCGCCCGGCTCGCAGGCGGTGTTCGCCGGCACGTTCGAGGCGACCACCAGCGTGCCGAGCTGCAGCTCCATGGCGACGTTCACGCGCTCGCCCGTGTCGGGCAGATCCGCGTACCACCCGTTCGACGCGTTGCAGCCCGTGGCCGTGTCGCAGGTAACGGTGCGGGCGGCGCCGGTCGGCAGCGAGACGCGGGCGAACGACACGCGCGGGTTCGCGATCGCCGTGGCCGACAGCGTGTCCTTGATGCCGTAGACGCTCTGCACCTGCGTGGTGGACACGTCGCTCACGCCGAGGTACTTGCCGCTGGCGACGAACACGAACGGCTCCGGCGGGCTCCCCACTTCCGACAGGCGCGGGGCGACGGTGATCGGCTGCGGGTTGCCGAGCGAATCCTTGAGCGTCACCAGGCGGACCGCGTCGCGGCCGGCGGGCGGCAGGATCGGATTGCTCAGCGCATCGCGCTCGTCGTTGACGTCGAACCGCCAGACGTTGCCGAGCAGGTCCACGCCGTACACGCGCTCGGTGGTGTTGTCGATCCTCGGGTTGTTCACCCAGGCGGTGATCTTCGCCAGCCCGGCCGGGTTGGCCGCGTCGCCGGCCCCGGTCGCGATCTTGTAGATGAGCTTGCCGG
>JAGVSZ010000223.1 GCA_019137045.1 Betaproteobacteria bacterium | reverse complement strand
AGCGGCACCGCGGCCGCGATGACGGTGACGCGCTCGCGCTCGACGATCGGGAACACCGTCTCGGCGTCCGGCGACGGGGCGAGCACCACCTTCCCGCCGCACGCGAACGTCCCCATGATCCCCGGCGAGGAGAGGTTGTAGTTGTGCGCGAGCGGCAGCACGGCCATGAGCACGGTGCGCTCCGAGAAGCCGGCGACCCGGGCGCACTGCGCGGCGTTGTAGGCGTAGTCGTTGTGCGTGCGCGGGATGAGCTTGGGCAGCGCCGTCGTCCCGCCCGAGAGCAGCATCAGCGCGACTTCGTCCGCGGCCGGGCGCAGGCGCTGCAGCGTCGCGCGCGTCTCGCCCTCGTCCCGCGGCGCCTCGATCAGCGGCCGCAGCGCGACCTGGCCCGGGCGCGGCTCGCCCGCGACGAAGACCTGCTGCAGCGTCGGGCAATCGGGGCGGACCTCGTCGGCCATCGCGGGAAAGTCGAAATTGCCGAACGGGCCGGGGATGAACCAGGCGACCGCGCCGGACGAGCGCGCGAAGTGGCGGATCTCGGTGTGCCGGTGCGGGCGCATCGCCATCACCGGGATCACGCCGATCTTCGCGAGCGCATAGTAGACGTAGACGAACTCCGGGATGTTCGGCAGCTGCATCACCACCCGGTCGAGCGGCCGCAGGCCCGAGCGCGCGAGCCCGGCGGCGAGGCGGTCGATGCGCGCGCCGAGCTCGCCATAGCTGAGCCGCTCGCTGCCGGAGACGAGCGCCTCCCTGTCGCCCCAGCGCGCGACGCTCGCGTCGAACTGCTCGCCGATCGTGACGTCGCCCCAGTAGCCGCGCTCGCGGTAGCGGCGCGCAAGATCTTCGGGCCAGGGTACGCAGCCGTGCAGCATGACGACCTCCGCCGGTAGGAGGCGAAGTATGGTCCCGGCGCCGGCCGGCTTGCAATCCCGCGGCGGCGCCCGCTTTGTTGATCCACCTCAAACCGGCCGGGCCGCCGCGCGGCCTAGGATGCCGCGACCCAATCGTTCTCGGACCGACCGGAGGCCGGCAATGACCCAGCGACCGGGCGAGGCGCAGCTCCCGCATCTGTTCAAGCCGGGGCGCATCGGCAAGTTCGCCACGCGCAACCTGATCAAGTACGGGGCGTGCTGCGTCTCCAACTACAACGGCCGCGACGGCACCGTCACGCCGCGCGAGCTCGCGCGCATGCGCGTGATCGCGAACACCGGCTGCGGGATCATCACCAACCAGGGCGCCTATCCCGACCCGCGCGGCGAGGGCAAGGCCTACTTCCGCCAGGTGGCGATCTTCGACGACCGCTTCCTGCCCGAGTTCGAGCTGATCGCCCGCTACATCCACGACGGCGGCGCGCTCGCGATCCAGCAGATCCTGCACGCCGGCCGCTACGGCGGCATCGACCTCGGCTACTGCGTCCAGCCCTCGGTCGTCCCGCAGACGCTCCCGCACTTCCGCCCCCCGCGCGAGATGACCAAGGACGACATCCGCCTGTGCATCCGCGAGCACGCGGAGGCCGCCCGGCGCTCGATCAAGGCCGGCTTCGACGGCACCGAGGTCACGAGCTTCATGGGCTACCTGCTGGCGAACTTCAACTCGAAGTTCACCAACCAGCGCAGCGACGAGTACGGCGGGTCGACCCGCAACCGCGGCCGCTTCATGCGCGAGCTGATCGACGGCATGAAGCAGGCGACGCCCGACCACCCGGTCATCATCCGCCTCAACGGCGCGGAGCTGATGGACAACTGGGGCGGCAACGACGAGGACGAGTGCTTCGAGCTGATGGGGCAGGCGGTCGAGTGCGGCGTGGACATGATCAGCGTGACGGTCGGCTGGCAGGAGGCGCCCGAGTCGTCGATCGGCCGCGACATCCCGCCCGGCCACTGGAACTACCTCGCGGCGCGCGCGAAGAAATCGTTCCCGGGCACCCTGATCGCGTTCGGCAACCGCCTGCCCGACCCCGGCATGGCGAACGACTGCATCGCGCGCGGCGAGTTCGACTACTGGGAAGTGTGCCGGCCGCTGCTCGCCGACCCGGAGATGGTGCACAAGGTGGCCGAGGGCCGGCAGGAGGAGGTGCGCCGCTGCATCGGCTCGCTCAACTGCCTCTCGCGCCTGTTCCGCGACCTGCCCTACACCTGCACGATGAACCCGGCGCTCGGGCACGAGGTCGAGCCCGAGTACGCGGTCACGCCGGCGACGGTGAGGAAGAAGGTGATGGTGATCGGCGCCGGCCCCGCCGGCATGGAGTGCGCGCTCACCGCCGCGAAGCGCGGCCACTCGGTCACCGTGTTCGAGAAATCCGACCGCATCGGCGGCAGCCTCCTCGGCTACGCGACGCACGACCTCGCGCGCCCGGACGACCTGTTGAGCGTCATTCGCCACTACGAGGTGATGGCGCGCAAGCTCGGCGTCGAGGTCCGGCTCGGCACCGAGGCGAACGCGAAGCTCATGCGCTCGCTGCTGCACCAGTTCGACGCCTGCGTGGTCGCCGCCGGCGCCGGCATCGACCTCGACCACTACGACCGGCTCGAGGGCCGCGAGCGGCTCGTCGACGCGCTCGACGTCGCGCGGGGCCGGGCGCAGGCGGGCAAGCGCGTGGTCGTGCTCGGCGGCGGCAAGGTCGGCCTCGTCGTGGCCGAATCGCTGCGCAAGCGGGGCGCCGAGGTCGCGATCGTGGAAGAGGACAAGCGCCTCGCGGGCGACGTGATGCCCTCGTTCAAGTGGCGCCACTCGGCGTGGGTGGAGGAGCTGGAGATCCGCACCTTCCTCTCCGCGCGCGCCACCCGCATCACCGCGGAGGGCGTGCACGTGGCGAGCGCCAAGGGCGAGACCTTCGTCCCCGCCGACACGGTGATCGCCGCGGGCCCGCGCAAGTCCAACCAGTCGCTCTTCCGCGACTTCGAGTGGATGATCGACGAGCTGCACGGTTGCGGCGACGCGCTCATGCCGCGCGGCCTGGACGCCGCGATCCAGGAAGGCTACCGGCTCGGCGTGCGGATCTAGGGGCACGGCATGGCGGTTCCTCTGGAGGTCCCGGATTCCCCCGGCCGCGCGGCGGCGGGAACCGGCGCGCGCAGAGACGATCACAGGATCGTGGAGCCGTTCTTCTCCGTCGCCGCGTGGCAGGCGTGGGCCGACCGGCATCGCGCGGCGTTCGATGCGCTCGCGCCCGGCACCCGCATCGGGCAGGTGCGCCGCGGCGACGCGGCGCGCGCCGGCGGCGAGCTGCTCGTCATCGAGGCCACCGAGGACGGGCCGCGCGTGCGGCTGGAGCGCTACGCCGGCATGGCGCGCTGCAACGCGCACCTCCTCTTCGTCGGTCCCGACGCAGCCTGGCGCGAGCTCCTCGCGGCCGGTCCCGGCGCGGCGCGCCGCCTGACGCGCGAGCGGAAGCTCCACCTCTACGTCATGAAGAGCCGGACCGAGCTCGAAGCCGCGCGCCTGGACGAGTTCCTCGACCGCCTCGCGCTCGTGCACCCGAAGCACTGACATGCTGGCGGCGGCCGCCATCGAGGACGTGGCCGCGTGGCAGCGGCTGATCGACGGCTACGCGCCGCTCTTCGACCCGCTCGCGGACGGCGCCGCGGTCGGTCTCGCCGCGCGCTTCTTCGCCGACGCGGGCGGCGCGCGCCGCGCCGCCGCCATGCCGTCCACGCCGCCGCTGCCGATGCTCGTGTGGCGCAAGCGCGGCGGACGCATGGTCGTGCAGGCGGGGGCCTACCGCGGTCTCGACGGCCTCGGCGTCGACCTCGTGTTTCTCGCCGGCGACGGCGCGCTGGCAGCGGTGCTCGCGCGCGCGGAGCACCCGCTCGGCGAGATGAAGCGCCAGCTGCGCGCCGCGCGCATCCAGTTCTTCGTGCTGCGCACGAAGCGCGAGCTCGCCGACCTCGGCTACGAGGACTTCGTCGAGGCGCTCGGGCTGCCCTTCCTGGGAGCGTGCCGGTGATCTTCACCAACCCCGCCGGCGCGCCCGAGCTCGCCTGCGACGAGTGCGGATGCCGCTGGTTCGACCGCATGACCGGGGCGTGCTACGAGTGCGGCGCCGCGGTCACGCCCGCGGTGCGCGCCGAGTTCGAGGCGGTGCTCGCCGAGTTCGCCGCGTTACGCGCGGCCGCGGCCGCGCGCGATCGCAACCAGCAGCGTGGCGACGAAGACGATCAAGGCCAGCGCGCTCAGCGTCCCCCCGGCCGCCCGCACTGACGGGCTCGCGAGGAGGTCGCCGGCCACGCGCTCGGCGACCGACACGTGCAGCAGCGCGAGCGGCACGTAGAAGCTCCAGTGCCAGCGCACGTTCGCCCGGGTGACGGCCGGCACGATCACCGGCGCGTGCCCGAACACCATCGAGAACACGAAGCCGAGCACGATCGCGTGCGCGGCCGCGTCCCACGCGAACGTCGCGTACGCGGCGCCGGGGCCGGCGAACAGCAGGCCGCCGACCCCGAGCCAGACGTAGCCGGCGAGGAGGCTGCGGCCGATGTAGCCGGTCAGCCCCGCCTCGCGCGCGGTGCGGCGCGCGATGTCCTGCGCGAGGAGCCACGCGGTGAGCGCGACCAGCGCCGCCCCCAGCAGCCGCCACCCCCACTCCGTCGCGACCAGCGCGAGCGCGCACGCCGCGACCAGCGCCGCCACGATCGCCCCGAACGCGGTCTGGCGCGCGCGCGACGGCCGCATGAGCCGCGTCAGCTCCAGCCGCTCGCCGGCGATGGTCAGCACCAGGAACGCGATCCACCACGGCACCAGCGCCGGGAAGCCGGCGCCCGCGAGCCACGCCGCGTTCCCGGCCGCCCAGCACGCGGCGCCCAGCGCGAGCGTGACGGTGAAGAGCGCGACGTTGCGCCGCGCGAGCCGGATCGAGGCGGCGCTCAGCAGCAGGCTGGCCGCTAGGAGCAACGCCTGCCCCGGCCGCGGCGCGTCGAGCGCGACCAGCGCCACGCCCCCGAGCCCGGCCGCGAGCGGCGCGGCGTACCCCCAGCGCGCGCCGAGCGCCACCGCGCGCTCGAGCGCGATCACGGTGCCGAAGAACGCGCCGACCATGAGCGGCCCGTGCCAGGCGGCCGCGGCCCCGGGCAGCAGCGCGTGCCCGCCGAGCCGCGCGAGCCCGCCCGCGACGCCCGCGACGAGCGCGAGCATGCCGAGCGCGAGCAGCGGCAGCCGGACGGCGAGCCCGTAGCCGCCCGGCGGGGCGCTCACCACCCGAATTTCGCGCGCGCCGCCTCGGACATGCGGTCGGGGGTCCACGGCGGGTCCCACACGAGCGCGATGTCGACCTTGCCGGCGCCGGGCGCGGCCGCGCGGATCGCGTTCACCGCGTTGTCCATGATCACGTCGCCGAGGGGGCACGCGGGCGAGGTCATCGTCAGCTCGACGCGCACGTCGGCGCCGTCCACCTCCACGCGGTAGACGAGCCCGAGGTCGACCAGGTTCATCCCCACCTCGGGGTCGTTGACGGTGCGCAGCGCATCCCAGACGGCGTCATCGGTCGGCAGGCTCATGGTTCGCTCCTCGTTCGCCGGCAGGATGGCACACTTCGCGTTTCGGCCCATGCTGCCGCTCCTCGCGCTCATCGCCCTCGTCGGCATCGCCGGCACGCTCGCCGCGCCCTTCGTCGCCGCGGCGCCGGCGCCGGCGCGCGTGCACCTCACCTTCGCGATCGGCATCGCGCCGCTGATCCTCGGCGCGCTCGGTTACTTCGTCCCCGTCCTGACGCGGAGCGCGGCGCCGCCGCCGCGCGTGCTCGCCGCGCCGTTCGCCGCGCTCGCGGCGGGCGTCGTGGCGGTCGCCTACTTCGCCGCGCCCGCAGCCTGGCCGCTCGCCTACCTGGCGGCCGCGGTCATCGAGCTCGCGGCCGTCGGCGCGGTCCTCGCCTGGATGGCCCGCCGCGCGCGCGCGTCGATCGGCGCACCCCATCCGTGCGTCCGGTGGTACCTGGCGGCGGCGGCATGCCTCGCCGCCGCCCTCCTCGCGGTGCTGGTCATGCCGTACGCGCCGGCGCAGTACGTCGCCCTCAAGCGCCTCCACCTGCATCTCAACCTGCTCGGCTTCGTCGGCCTCACCGCGCTCGGAACGCTGCAGGTGCTCGTGCCGACGGCGGCGGGCGCCGCGGATCCGCGCGCCGCGGCGCGCCTCGACGCCGACCTCAGGTGGGCGCTCGCCGGGACGGTGCTGGTCGCGGCCGGCGCGGCCTGGCTGCCCCTCGCCGCGGCCGTCGGCCTCTTCTTCTGGCTGAGCCTCGCGATCCGCATCGCGCGCGACTGGTTCACGCTCTACCCGGGCCGGCTGCTCGCGTGGCACGGCGCGCCGCCGTCGCTCGGCGCGGCGCTCGCGGGCTTCACCGTCACGCTGGTGCTCGGCGCGCTGCACGGCGGCGGCACGCTCGACCCGCGCGACGCGGTGCTCGCCTTCATCCTCGCGTTCCTCCTCCCGCTGGTCACCGGCGCGCTGACCTACCTCGCCCCGGTGTGGCTGCGTCCCGGCGCGCAGACGCCGTGGCACGAGAGCGTGCGCGCCGCGCTCGGCCACTACGCCGGACTGCGCGCGGGGCTGTTCGTCGCCGGCGGGATCCTGGCCGGCTTCGGCAGCGCGGCCGGAACGGCGCTCGCGGCCCTCGGCCTCGCCCTGTTCGTCGTGCAGGGCGTGCGCGCGGTCGCCCTCATGCGCCCGTAGCCGGCGCGCGCGCGAGCTCGGCGCGGTAGAAGCGCGCGGCGAGCACCAGGTTGCGGAACTGCACCAGCGCGCTCGCGCCGAGCGCAGCCGCCGCGACGTACACGAGCGGCTGCGGCCAGAGCGCGGCGGCGCAGAGCGCCGCCACGGCGACCAGGTGCACGCGCACGTGCAGCTGCTGCGGCGAATCGCCGAGGAATTTCTTCATGTGCGGCGCGCCTTTCGGCCCGACCGACGCCTGCAGGTGGAACCAGCCGAGGAACGGCACGATCTTGTAGAGCATGCCCGCGATCACCGACACCGCGCCGCCGACGATCGCGAGCACGCCGATCAGGAGGTCGAGCGCCTCGGGCGCCTCGGGCCGCACGGCGCGCACGCACCACACCGCGCTCGCGAGCGCGACCGACGCCATGCCGATCTGCCAGAAGGCGAGCGTGGCGTCGGGGATGCGCCGCCGGCGCTGGATCTGGAGCACCAGCGTCGTGACCGCAAAGGTGATGTACCCCCCGGCGAGCAGGACGGCGAGGGTCGCCTCCAGCCCCGGCACGTCGCCGTGCCAGGCCGCGGCCGACCACGCCGCCAGCAGGACGAACACCGCCACCGGGAACCCGCGCGCGAGCGGCGGCGGGTACGGCGGGGTCATCTGGAACATCGGCACGACCTGGTAGGCGACGCCCGCGACCAGGAGCCCGGTCCAGCCGGCGAGGCCCCACGCCGGGTGCAGCTCGCGCAGCGCGAAGCTCGGAGGGGCGATGCCCCAACCGTGCATCGCGGCGAGCTCCAGCCCCAGCACCACCGTGATCGCGAGCGCGGCCGTGGCGAGCGTCATCCCGAGCACCGTGGCGCTGCGCACCGCGACGCGCGTCAGCGCGGTGGCGACCGCGACGAGGAACACCGCGAACGCGCCGCCGAGCGTCCACGCGGCCGCCCGCGTCGCGAGCGGCTGCCCGAGCGCGAACCCGGCCGCGAGCGACGCGGCGCCCACGACCAGCAGCGCGTGCGCGGCGCCGGCGACCGCGCGCGCCGCGGGCACCGGCGTGCCGACGAGCACCGGCAGGATCTGGAGCATGGCGCCGAGCATCACCATCGCCATGTACCCGAGGGTCACGAGGTGGGTGACCGCCAGCGCGGCGGGGGTCGCGCGCGCATCGAAGCTCGCCGCGCCGCTCCAGGCGAGCAGCGCCGCCGCGGCGAGGAGGAACAGCGGCGCGGTGAGGAAGAAGCGGAACGGCACCGCGATCGGCGGCGCCTGCTCGAGCTTGAGGCCCGGTTGCTGCATCGCCGCGGCGCGGCGCCGTCCGGCGCGGCGCGCTAGTGGGCGAGCGCGGCGAGCAGGCTCTCGGCCTCGCTGCCGAGCGACTCGTCCATGAGCACGTACAGCACCTGCTCCTCCTTCATGTTGTGCTGCTGCATGAGGAGGTTCAGCGTCTCGGCGAGGCCGAGGAACTCGTCCCCGTCGCGCGCCTCCGCGGCCGCGGCGAGGCGCTCGAAGAGGTCGCGCATCTCCGCGTGCTCCATGCGCATCGCCTCGGTGGGGCCGGCGGCCGACCCGGTGTGCTTCTCGAACGCCGGGAAGAGCGCCTCCTCCTCCAGCTTCAGGTGGCGCTCCATCGCGTCGCGAAACGCCGCGAACTCGGCTGCGGCCTGGGTCCAGTCGCCGCTCGCGGCCGCGCCTTCCGCAGTGGCGAAGCGCGCGTCGCAGGCGCGGTGATCGCCCGACATGGTGGCGTTGATGCTGGGCATGGGCCCTCCCGGCAGGGTGTGTGCTGCGACGATTGTTCCGAGCGGGCGTCCGCCGGACTTTGATGCGCGTTAAGCGCGGGGTCCCGCGCGCCGCCGGATGCGCGCGGCGTGATGCCGGCTAAACCGCCTACCAGCCGGGCTTGGCCGCAGGCCCGGGAGGGCCTTTGCCGCGCACCGGCATCGCCGGCAGCGCGAACCCCTGGTTGTAGGCCGCGCGGGTGATGAGGGTGATCTTGAGCTGCCAGCCCCCCGCCACCGCCACGACGCCGGCGGCCGCGGCGAGCCAGGCCGCGGCCGGCCCGGCCGGGAGCACCGAGGCCGCCACCGCGAGCACCGCGGGCAGCCAGGTCCCGAAGCGGTCGAAGGCGAGCCGCCCGCCGTCGAGCGCCGCGAGCGCGCGCGCCGGCGCCTCCAGTCCCGCGCGGTAGCGGCGCCAGGCGACGGTGCGGGCGACGAGCAGCACCGCGAGCGCGAGCGCGGGCCAGCGCACCGGCAGCGGGACGGCGAGCGCGGCGAGGAGCCCGACCAGCAAGCCCGCGCCCTCGGCGAGGCCGGTCGCCACGACCAGCGGGATCACGCGCGGCGCGCGCCACGCGGGAATGCCCTTGGCCGCCTGCAGGATGCGCGCCTGGCAGTAGAGGTAGACGGCCGCGAGGAGCGCGGTCGGCCAGACGAACGACGGCGCCTCCCACCATGCCGCCGCCAGCCCGCAGGCGAAGAGAAACGGCGCGACCAGCGCCTCGCGCGTCATCCACGAAGCGCCCGGGTGCAGCACGACGTTGGCCGCGCGCAGCTGGCGCCCGATCTCGAGGAACACGCAGAACAGCCCCAGGGCGACGAGCGCCAGCCCGACGACCGCGAACGCCCGGTACCCGCCGCCGCCGGCCCACGCGCACGCGCCGGCGATCAGGAGTCCGGTGCCGCTGCCGCCGCCGATGAAATTGCCGGCGGCCCGCAGGTCCCAGTTCGCCTGCAGCCACGGGGCGACGCGACCGGGCTTCGGTTCGGCCAGGCTCATTTCGCGTCCCAGATGTAGTAGAGGTTCGGGTTGGTGCCGAGCTCCTCGTGCATGCGGAACCAGTGGTTCTCGGCCAGGAGCTCGGAGACGTTCGAGTGCGGATCGTCGAGGTCGCCGAACGCGTAGGTCTTCGTGATGCACGAGTTCACGCAGGCGGGCGTCGCCTCCGGATCGACGCCGGGCTTCAGGCCGCGCGCGAGGCCGGCGTCGATGCGGTCGACGCAGAAGGTGCACTTGTTGGCCACCGACATGCGCTGCGGGTCGAAGCGCGCCGCCTCGGTCGCCGTCGGCGCCGCGCCGTAGGCGAAGCGCTTGCGGTGGTTGATGTGGCGCGCCTGGTAGGGGCAGGCGACCGCGCAGTAGCCGCAGCCGATGCACAGGTCGTAGTCCATCGTGACCATCCCGTCGGCGCGCTTGCGCGTCGCGGTGGTCGGGCACACCGGCACGCACGGCGGGTCCGAGCAGTGCATGCAGCCGACCGGCACGAACGAGCGCCGCACGTTCGGGTACTCGCCCACCTCCAGGTCGAGCACCTGCCGCCACTGCGTGTTCGGCGGCGTCGCGTTCGTGTGCTTGCACGACGCCGTGCACGTCTGGCAGCCGATGCACCGGCGCAGGTCGACGGCCATCGCCCAGCGCGTCATGCCGCCGCCTCCGCGCGGCCGACTGCCGCCTCCGCCCCGGTGCGTCCGCGGCC
>JAGVSZ010000311.1 GCA_019137045.1 Betaproteobacteria bacterium | reverse complement strand
CTCACCCAGGACATTTCGCGCCACTACGGCCTGTCGAGCGAGGAGGCGGAGAACGCCAAGCGTTCCGGCGGGCTGCCCGACAGCTTCGACGCCGAGGTGCTGCGGCCGTTCATGGAGAACGCGGCGCTCGAGATCCAGCGCGCGATGCAGTTCTTCTTCACCTCGACGCAGTTCAACGCGATCCACCACATCCTGCTCACCGGCGGCACCTCCACGCTGCCCGGGTTCGAGGACGTCGTCACCTCGCGCACGCGCATCAACACCATGGTGGCGAACCCGTTCGCCAACATGTCGATCTCGCCGCGCATCCAGCTGAAGAAGCTGATCTCGGATGCCCCGGCGCTGATGATCGCCTGCGGACTGGCGATGCGGAGGTTCGACGCATGATCCGCATCAACCTGCTGCCCCACCGCGAGGAGCGGCGCAAGGCGAACCGCCGGCAGCTCGGCATCCTGGCGATCGGGTTCGCGGTGCTCGGACTGGCGATAGCCGGCGCCGTCCACGGCGTCATCGCCGGCTACGTGTCGGCGCAGAACGAGCGCAACGCGTTCCTCAAGAGCGAGAACGAGAAGCTCGACAAGCAGATCGCCGACATCCGCAAGCTGCGCGACGAGATCCGCGCCCTGCTCTCGCGCAAGCAGATCATCGAGACGCTGCAGACCGATCGCTCGCGCACCGTCGACCTCCTCGACCAGCTCGTGCGCCAGACCCCGGACGGCGTGTACCTGAAGAGCGTCAAGCAGGAAGGCCTGAAGGTCCATCTCACCGGCTATGCGCAGTCGAACGCGCGCGTGTCGCAGTTCATGCGCAATCTGCAGAGCTCGGCGCTGGTCGAGAACAGCCCGACCTCGCCGCAGCTCGTCGAGATCAAGGCGAGCGACGTGAACAAGCGCCGCCTCTCGGAGTTCAACATGAACTTCACGATCAAGCGCCCCGTGACCGAGGAGGACGCCTCCAAGGCGGGCAAGGCCGGCGCGGCGAAGAAAGGGTAGGCCATGGCCGGCGTGCTCGACCAGTTCCGCAACCTGAACACCCGCGACCCGGGCTCGTGGCCGCCGCTGCCGAAGCTCGGCCTGCTGCTCCTCGTCCTGGTCGTGATCCTCGGCGTCGCCTACTTCCTCGACTGGCAGGGGCAGCTCGAGGAGCTCGAGGCGGGGCGCGCGCAGGAGGCGAAGCTCAAGCAGGAGTACGTGGACAAGAAGAAACAGGCGGTCAACCTCGACCTGCTCCAGAACCAGAAGCGCGAGATCGAGACCTCGTTCGGCGCCCTGCTGAAGCAGCTCCCGAACAAGTCGCAGATGGAGGCGCTGCTCGTCGACATCAACCAGGCGGGGCTCGGACGCGGCCTGCAGTTCGAGCTCTTCCGGCCGGCGCCGAGCGAGACGGTGCGCGATTTCTACGCCGAGCTGCCGATCACGGTCAAGGTGACCGGCAACTACCACGACATGGGCGCGTTCGCGAGCGACATCGGCCAGTTGCCGCGGATCGTGACCCTCAACGACATCAACCTCAACGTCGGCAAGGACGGGACCCTCACCATGGACACCGTCGCCAAGACCTTCCGCTACCTCGACGACGAAGAGGTGGCCGCGCAGCGCGCCGCAGCGAAGGCGGCGAAGGCGGCGAAGAAATGAAGCGCCTCGTCATCACCCTCGGCGTCGTCATCGCGCTCGCCGGCTGCGAGGGCGGCGAGCAGCAGGAGCTGAAGGCCGAGCTCGCCTCCCTGACCAAGGACCTGCGCGGCAAGGTCGATCCGCTGCCGGTCGTGAAGCCCTACGAGCCGGTGCCGTACACCGCGTACGACCTCGCCGACCCGTTCGGCCCGGCCAAGATCCAGCTCGTGGCCGCGAAGGCCCCCGGCAGCGGCGGCGGGCTCGCTCCCGACCTCAACCGCCCGAAGGAGCCCCTCGAGGCGTACCCGCTCGAGACCCTGAGGATGGTCGGGACGCTCGCGCGCGGCCGGCAGACGTACGGACTGGTGAAGTCCGACGCGGGCCTGTACCGGGTGCGCGTGGGGAACTACCTCGGGCAGAACTTCGGCCTGATTACGAAGATCACCGACAGCGAAATTGCGCTGCGCGAGCTCGTGCAGGACTCCGGCGGGGACTGGTCGGAGCGCGAGAGCACGCTGTTGCTGCAGGAAGCCGACCTCAAGGAGGCGAAGAAATGAGGAACTACAAGACGCCTTTCATCACCCTGCTCGCGGCGCTCGCCGCCGGGGTGTGGGCCGGACTCGTGCACGCGCAGGCGGCGCCGCAGAACGCGATCGAGGCGCTGAACGTCGCCGCGCAGGGCGGCCGCGTCATCGTTCGCGTCACCACGAAACAGCCGCTCACGGCGGCGCCCGCGAGCTTCACGGTGAACCAGCCGGCGCGCATCGCGTTCGACTTCCCCGGCACCGCCAACGCGCTCGGGCGCAACAGCCAGGAGATCAACGAGGGCGAGCTGCGCAGCATGAGCATGGTGCAGGTCGGCGACCGTACGCGCATGGTGCTCAACCTGCGCAACATGGTGACCTACGAGAGCAGCGTCGAGGGCAACGTCCTGAACGTCGTGCTCACGCCGGTTCCCGGGGCCGCCGCGCGGTCGGGC
Organism: Betaproteobacteria bacterium; assembly: GCA_019137045.1. Classification (GTDB taxonomy): domain Bacteria; phylum Pseudomonadota; class Gammaproteobacteria; order Burkholderiales; family SG8-39; genus JAGVSZ01. Next base: position 7,597 of record JAGVSZ010000311.1, on the reverse strand, counting down.
GCGCGCGCCGAGCGCTTCGCCGAGGGCGTGGGCGACGCCAAGCACGCGATCCGCGAAATCGACTTCCGCCGCGGCAAGGCGGGCGAGGGCCGCATCATCGTCGACCTCGGCGACACCACCACCGGCATCGACATCCGCCAGCAGGGCCAGCAGCTCATCGTCGATTTCCTGCGCACTTCCCTGCCCGACAACCTGCGCAAGCGGCTCGACGTGCAGGACTTCGCCACTCCGGTCTCGTCGGTGAGCACCTTCGCCCAGGGCGAGAACGTGCGCATGGTGATCGAGCCCAAGGGGCTGTGGGAGCACAACGCCTACCAGACCGACTCGCAGTTCGTGGTCGAGGTGAAGCCGGTCCAGTACGACCCGAACAAGCTCGTGCAGGGCTCGCGCGGCGGCTACCGCGGCGAGAAGCTCTCGCTCAACTTCCAGAACGTCGACGTGCGCAGCGTGCTGAACGTGATCGCCGACTTCACCGACCTCAACATCATCACCAGCGACACGGTCGGCGGCAACCTCACCCTGCGCCTCAGGGACGTGCCCTGGGACCAGGCGCTCGACATCATCATGCAGACGCGCGGCCTCGACATGCGCAAGAACGGCAACGTGGTCTGGATCGCCCCGCGCGACGAGCTCGCGACCAAGGAGAAGCTCGAGCTCGAGGCGGCGCAGGCGATCTCGGAGCTCGAACCGCTGCGCAACGAAACGTTCCAGCTCAACTACACCAAGGCCGCAGACCTCATGGTCCTGCTGCGTGGCGGCGGGCCCGGCGGCGCGAGCGGCGGGACGGCCTCCATCCTGTCCAAGCGCGGGAGCGTGGTGGCCGACACCCGGACCAACACGCTGTTCGTGCAGGACATCCCGTCGCGGCTGGAGGCGGTGCGCAAGATGATCGCCACCACCGACATCCCGGTGCGCCAGGTGATGATCGAGGCGCGCATCGTGGAGGCGACCGACAAGTTCAGCCGCACGCTGGGCGTGCGCCTCGGCTACAACAACCTCGCGGGCAACCAGGTGTTCGGCGGGCCGCCGCGGTTCGTCGCGGGCGGCGCGCTGAACTCGGTCGCGCCGTACACCGCGCAGACTTTCAACAACGTGACCAACCTGAGCGGCGGCCTGGCGAACGTCGCGGGCGCGACCAACACCAGCATGCTGACCGCCCCGGTGCCGTCGTTTCCGGCCGCGAACATGATCAACCTGCCGGCCACGCCGCTCGACACTGGCGCGCAGGCGGGCCAGTTCTCGCTCGTCCTGTTCAACAGCGCCGCGACCAAGTTCCTCAACCTCGAGATCACCGCGCTGGAGAGCGACGGCAAGGGCAAGATCATCTCCAGCCCGCGCGTGGTCACCGCGAACCAGGTCGAGGCCCTGATCGAGCAGGGCACCGAGATTCCGTACCAGCAGGCGACCTCGAGCGGCGCGACCAGCATCGCGTTCCGCAAGGCGGTGCTCGCGCTGCGGGTCAAGCCGCAGATCACGCCCGACGGGAACGTGATCATGGACGTCGACGTCAACAAGGACGCGGTCGGCGTCGCGACGCTGGCCGGCCCCTCGATCGACACCAAGCACGTCAAGACCTCGGTGCTGGTCGAGAACGGCGGCACGGTGGTGATCGGCGGGATCTACACCCAGGACGAGCGCAACCAGGTCAACAAGATCCCGTTCTTCGGCGACCTGCCCGCGGTCGGACCGCTGTTCCGCAACAACCTGCGCGTGGACAACAAGACCGAGTTGCTGGTCTTCCTCACCCCGCGCATCATCGACGAGCGGCTGAGTCTGCGGTAGCCGAGCGCCGCTCCCGCAATAGGCCGGGCTGCGCCCGGCCTTTTTCGTTGGCGACGCCGCGCGCGCATGCGGGGATGCGTGGCGCTTACAATGGGCGCATGGAAGCGAGCCGCAACATCTTTCTCGTCGGCCTGATGGGCGCCGGCAAGACCACCGTCGGCCGGCAGCTCGCGCAGCGGCTGCGCAAGCAGTTCATCGACGCCGACCAGGAGATCGTGCGGCGCACCGGCGTGCCGATCAGCACGATCTTCGAGATCGAGGGCGAGGACGGTTTTCGCGCGCGCGAGGCGCAGACGCTCGCGAGCCTCACCGCGCTCGACGACGTCGTGCTCGCCACCGGCGGCGGGGTGGTGCTGCGCCCGGAGAACCGCGCGCGGCTGCGCGCGCGCGGCTTCGTGCTCTACCTGCGCGCGCAGCCGCGCGACCTCTTCCTGCGCACCCGGCAGGACCGCGCGCGCCCGCTGCTGCAGACCGGCGACCCGCTGCGCCGGCTGGAGGAGCTCTTCGCGCTCCGCGACCCGCTCTACCGCGAAGTCGCCGACCTCGTCGTGGACACCGGCCGGCAGAGCGTCTCCGCGCTCGTCGGCAGCCTGCTGCAGCAGCTGCCCGAGGCATGCAGACTGTCCGCGTAGCGCTCGGCGAGCGCGGCTATCCCATCCACATCGGCGCGGGGCTCCTCGACCGCGCCGATCTCCTCGCGCCGCTGCTGCCCCAGCCGCGCGTCGCGGTCGTGACCAGCGCGACGGTCGCGCCGCTGTATCTCGACCGGCTCGCGCGCGCGCTCGCGGGCGCCGGCGTCGCGTGCGTGCCGATCGTCCTTCCGGACGGCGAGGCGCACAAGGACTGGGCGACGCTCAACGGGGTGTTCGGCGCGCTGCTCGAGCGGCGCTGCGATCGCGGGACGACGCTCGTCGCGCTCGGCGGCGGCGTGGTGGGCGACCTCGCGGGCTTCGCCGCGGCGACCTACCAGCGCGGCGTGCCGTTCGTGCAGGTGCCGACCACGCTGCTCGCGCAGGTGGACTCCTCGGTCGGCGGCAAGACCGCGATCAACCATCCGCTGGGCAAGAACATGATCGGGGCGTTCCACCAGCCGCGCGCGGTGCTCGCCGACATGGACACGCTCGCGACCCTGCCGCCCGCGGAGCTGCGCGCCGGGCTGGCCGAGGTCATCAAGCACGGCGCGATCCGGGACGCGCCGTTCTTCGACTGGCTGGAGGCGAACCTCGACGCGCTGCTCGGCCTGGACCGCAACGCGCTCGCGCACGCGGTGAAGCGCTCGGTCGAGATCAAGGCGGCGGTCGTCGCGCTGGACGAGCGCGAGACCGGGCCGCGGGCGCTGCTCAACTTCGGCCACACGTTCGGCCACGCGATCGAGGCCGGGCTCGGGTACGGCGCGTGGCTGCACGGCGAGGCGGTCGCGGCCGGCATGGTGATGGCCGCGGAGCTCTCCGTGCGCCTCGGGACGCTCGAGCGGACCGCGGCCGATCGGCTGCGCCGGCTCCTCGAGCGCGCGGGCCTGCCGGTCGCGGGCCCGGCGCTCGGGCCCGAGCGCTACCTCGACCTCATGGCGGTGGACAAGAAGGCGGAGGCGGGCCGCATCCGCTTCATCCTGCTCGACCGTCTGGGGGAGGCCCGCATCGCCGGGAGCGTTCCCGCGGATGCGCTGCGGGCGACGCTAACCGCCTGTTCCGGAAAGTAGTCGCCTCGCCCCGCTGCGCCGGGCTTGACGCGCTGCGGTAACCGGTTGAGTCCACAGGGGTTCGCGGGTATATTCAAAAGTTCCCCCGGAATCTCGCGCGGCCGCGCGGTTGCTGCCCCGGGGCCCGACCAACCGAGGTGCGCCCGAGGTTTGCCATGAGTGAGCCGGTCTTTCCGCCCGCCGCCCAGGGTCTCTACGACCCCGCCAACGAGCACGACGCGTGCGGCGTCGGCTTCGTCGCGCACATCAAGGGCAGGAAGAGCCACGACATCATCGCCCACGGCCTGCTCATCCTCAAGAACCTGACCCACCGGGGCGCCGTCGGCTACGACCCCAAGCTCTCCGATGGCGCGGGGATCCTGCTCCAGATCCCGGACCGGTTCCTGCGCGAGGAGATGAAGAAGCAGGGCGTCACGCTGCCCCCGGTCGGGCAGTACGGCGTCGGGATGGTCTTCCTCCCGCGCGAGCCCGCCTCGCGCCTCGCGTGCGAGTTCGAGATCGAGCGGGCGATCCGCAACGAGGGCCAGGTCCTGCTCGGCTGGCGCGACGTGCCGGTCGACAACTCGGACCTCGCCGCGCCGGCGCGGCAGCTCGAGCCGGTGATCCGCCAGGTCTTCATCGGCCGCGGCGCGGGCGTGACCGTCACCGATGCGCTCGAGCGCAAGCTCTACATCATCCGCAAGTCCTCCGGCCACGCGATCCAGGCGCTGAAGCTCGCGCACGGCAAGGAGTTCTACGTGCCCTCGATGTCCGCCCGGACCGTGGTCTACAAGGGCATGCTGATGGCCTACCAGGTCGGGCAGTACTACCGCGACCTGCAGGACGCGCGCGTCGTGTCGGCCCTCGCGCTCGTCCACCAGCGCTTCTCCACCAACACCTTCCCGACCTGGGACCTGGCGCACCCGTTCCGGCTGATCGCGCACAACGGCGAGATCAACACCCTGCGCGGCAACGTCAACTGGATCCGCGCGCGCCAGGGCGCGATCTCGAGCCCGATCCTCGGCGACGACCTGGACAAGATCTGGCCGCTCATCTACGACGGCCAGTCGGACTCGGCCAGCTTCGACAACGCGCTCGAGATGCTGGTGATGGGCGGCTACTCGATCGCCCACGCGATGATGATGATGATCCCGGAGGCGTGGGAGAACCACGCCCTCATGGACCCGCAGCGGCGCGCGTTCTACGAGTACCACGCGGCGATGCAGGAACCGTGGGACGGGCCGGCGGGCATCGCGTTCACCGACGGGCGGCAGATCGGCGCCACGCTCGACCGCAACGGCCTGCGCCCGGCGCGCTACGTCGTCACCGACGACGACCTCGTGATCATGGGCTCGGAGTGCGGGTGCCTGCCGATCCCGGAGGAGCGCATCGTCAAGAAGTGGCGCCTGCAGCCGGGCCGGATGTTCCTCGTCGACCTCGAGAAGGGCCGCATCGTCGACGACCAGGAGCTCAAGGACGCGCTCGCCTCCGCCCGGCCGTACGCCGAGTGGATCGAGCGCATCCGCGTGAAGCTCGACGACCTGCCCGCGCCGGAGGAGAAGCGCGTGCCTTCGCGCGAGACGCTGCTCGACCGCCAGCAGGCGTTCGGCTACTCGCAGGAGGACGTCAAGTTCCTGCTGGCGCCGATGGCGCTCAACGGCGAGGAGCCGGTCGGCTCGATGGGCAACGACGCCCCGCTCGCGGTGCTGTCGGGCCGCAACAGGACGCTCTACCAGTACTTCAAGCAGCTCTTCGCGCAGGTCACCAACCCCGCGATCGACCCGATCCGCGAGGAGCTGGTCATGTCGCTGGTGAGCTTCATCGGCCCCAAGCCCAACCTGCTCGGCATCGACGAGATGAACCCGCCGCTGCGCCTGGAGGTGAGCCAGCCGGTGCTCGACTTCGACCAGATGGAGACCATCCGGCACATCGAGAAATACAGCGACGGCAAGTTCAGGAGCTGCGAGCTCGACGTCACCTACCCGGTCGCGTGGGGCAAGGAGGCGGTGGAGGCGCGCCTCGCGAGCCTCTGCGCCCAGGCCGAGGATGCGGTGCGCTCGGGCTACAGCATCCTCGTCATCTCCGACCGCAAGATGGACCGCCAGCGCGTGGCGATTCCCGCGCTGCTCGCGCTCTCGGCGATCCACCAGCACCTCACCGGCAAGGGGCTGCGCACCTCCACCGGCCTGGTGGTCGAGACCGGCTCCGCGCGCGAGGTGCATCACTTCGCGGCGCTCGGCGGCTACGGCGCCGAGGCGGTGCACCCGTATCTCGCGCTCGAGACGCTGCGCGCCCAGAGCGGCCTGGTGCCCGGGGACGAGGACGGGACGCAGGCGTGCAAGAACTTCGTCAAGGCGATCGGCAAGGGGCTGCGCAAGGTGATGTCCAAGATGGGCATCTCGACCTACATGTCCTACACCGGCGCGCAGCAGTTCGAGGCGGTGGGCCTGCGCCGGAGCTTCGTCGACAAGTACTTCGCCGGCACCGCGACGACCGTCGAGGGGATCGGCGTCTTCGAGGTGGCCGAGGAGGCGCTGCGCATTCACGGCACGGCCTTCGGCGAGGACCCGGTGCTCGCGCACGCGCTCGACGCGGGCGGGGAGTACGCGTACCGCGTGCGCGGCGAGGAGCACATGTGGACGCCGGACGCGATCGCGAAGCTGCAGCACGCGACGCGCGAGCGGAGCTACGCGACCTACAAGGAGTACGCGGACCTCATCAACGACCAGTCGCGCCGGCACATGACGCTGCGCGGCCTGTTCGAGTTCCGCTACGACGCCGCGCAGCCGGTCCCGCTCGCCGAGGTGGAGCCGGCGGCGGAGATCGTCAAGCGCTTCGCGACCGGCGCCATGTCGCTCGGCTCGATCTCGACCGAGGCGCACACCACGCTCGCGGTGGCGATGAACCGCATCGGCGGCAAGTCGAACACCGGCGAGGGCGGCGAGGACCGCAAGCGCTACGCTCCGGTGAAGACCGGCGAGACGCTCGCCGCGCGCCTCGGCAAGGGGCGCGTCGAGCGCGACCTCGCGCTCGCGGCCGGAGACTCGCTCAAGTCGAAGATCAAGCAGGTCGCGTCCGGGCGCTTCGGCGTGACCGCCGAGTACCTCGCCTCGGCCGAGCAGCTCCAGATCAAGATCGCCCAGGGCGCGAAGCCGGGCGAGGGCGGGCAGCTCCCCGGCCGCAAGGTGTCGGAGTACATCGCCGAGCTGCGCTACTCGACCCCGGGCGTCGAGCTGATCAGCCCGCCGCCACACCACGACATCTACTCCATCGAGGACCTGGCGCAGCTCATCCACGACCTCAAGAACGCCAACCCGGCGGCCTCGATCAGCGTCAAGCTCGTCTCCGAGGTCGGCGTCGGCACCATCGCCGCCGGCGTCTCGAAGGCGAAGGCCGACCACGTGACGATCGCCGGCCACGACGGCGGCACCGGCGCGAGCCCGCTGTCCTCGATCAAGCACGCCGGGACGCCGTGGGAGCTGGGACTGGCCGAGACGCACCAGACGCTGGTCCTCAACCGTCTGCGCGGGCGCATCGCGGTGCAGGTGGACGGGCAGATGAAGACCGGGCGCGACGTGGCGATCGGTGCGCTGCTCGGCGCCGACGAGTTCGGCTTCGCCACCGCGCCGCTCGTCGTCGCCGGCTGCATCATGATGCGCAAGTGCCACCTCAACACCTGCCCGGTGGGCGTGGCGACGCAGGACCCGGTGCTGCGCCGCAGGTTCCGCGGCCAGCCCGAGCACGTCATCAACTACTTCTTCTTCGTCGCCGAAGAGCTGCGCGAGATCATGGCGCGGCTCGGAGCGCGCAAGCTCACCGACCTCATCGGCCGCTCCGACCTGCTCGACACGAAGAAGGGCATCGAGCACTGGAAGGCGCAGGGGCTCGACTTCACGCGCATCTTCCACCGCCCGCAGGTGGGCCCGGAGGTCGCGGTGTGGAACAGCGAGCGCCAGGACCACGGGCTCGACAAGGCGCTCGACGTGCGCCTGATCGAGCTCGCCGACGCCGCGCTCGAGCGCCGCGAGAAGGTCACGATCGAGGTGCCGATCCGCAACATCAACCGCACCGTCGGCACGATGCTGTCGCACGAGATCGCCCGGCGCTACGGGCACGACGGGCTGCCGGACGACACGA
>JAGVSZ010000011.1 GCA_019137045.1 Betaproteobacteria bacterium | reverse complement strand
CGAGGTACGTGTGCCCGTGCTGGAAGAAGCCGCTGCCGCGCGCGAACGCGTCGACCACGCGCTGCTGCACCAGCACGGCCCCGATCGGCTGGTAGCCGCCCCCGAGCCCCTTGGCGATCGTCATCAGGTCGGGCGCGACGCCCTCCTGCTCGCAGGCGTGCAGCGTGCCGGTGCGGCCCATGCCGCACATCACCTCGTCGAGGATCAGCAGGATGCCGTGGCGATCGCAAAGCTCGCGAACGCCACGGAAGTAGCCGGGCACCGGCGTGAGCGCGCCCGAAGTGGCCCCGCCCACGGTCTCGGCGACGAAGGCGATCACGTTGTGCGGCCCGAGCCGTTCGATCTCGGCCGCGAGCTCGGCGACCAGGCGCTGACCGTAGGCCTCGGGCGTCTCGCCCGTACCGCGGTCGCGGTACTCGTAGCACGGCGACACGTGCGCGACGTCGATCAGCAGCGGCGCGAACTGCGCGCGGCGCCAGGCATTGCCGCCGACCGCCAGCGCCCCGAGCGTATTGCCGTGGTAGCTCTGCCGGCGCGCGATGAAGTGGCGCCGCTCGGGTTGCCCGATCTCGACGAAGTACTGGCGCGCCATCTTCAGCGCCGCCTCGATCGCCTCCGAGCCGCCCGACACGAAGTAGACCTGAGCGATCCCCTGCGGCGCGTCGGCCACCAGCGTCTCGGCCAGTTGCTCGGCGACTTCGGTCGTGAAGAAGCTGGTGTGCGCGTAGGAAAGCCGGTCGATCTGGGCGTGCATCGCGGCGACGACGTCGGGGTGTCCGTGGCCGAGGCACGAGACGGCCGCGCCGCCCGATGCGTCGATGTAGGCCTTGCCCTCGGCGTCGCGCAGCCACACGCCGCTGCCCGAAACGGCGACCGGGAACCTGCGTCCGAGCGTGCGGTGGAATACGCGTGTCATGGCGCGCAGGATAGCGCAGTCACTGCGACGCGAGGACCTGGTCGAGCGCGCGCCCGCTGGGCTCGGTGATGCGCATGCGCACCGGCACGATGCGCGCGTCCAGGGCGAGCCAGACGTCGATCGCCGGGTCGTCCTCGCTCGTGCCGGCGCGGCTCAGGCGCATGGCCCTCACCACGCCGGCGTCGGTCGTCACCGGCTCCTCGCCGAGCACGCGCCAACCCACCGACTCGACGTTCGAGCTGCCGAGCATCGGCAGATGGATCGTCGCGCCGGGTTCGAACAGCGCCGGCCGCGACTGCCGCAGCAGCGCCAGCTGCACCGCGGCCGACAGGCGATCCTGCACGCCGGGCGGCGCTTCGCGCCGCAGGCCCGAGCCGAAGACGACCTCGCCCCTCGCGGCGTCGATCGTCGCCCAGCGCGGCGCGCGGTCGCCACGCTGCTCGCGATAGATCGACGGCGCGAGCCCGGCCGCCGACACGGTGCCGACGCTGTCCTGTACCAGCGTTCCGCGGTAGAACCACGCGATGAGCCCCTGCGCCCGGCCCTCGCTGTGCAACTGGTATCGATCCGCGCCGATGGCGAACGACTGCTCGAGCGTCGCGACCACGTTGCCGTCTGCCGGATCGCCGTAATGGACCCGATAGCGCACGGAACCGGACTGCGGCGTCACCACGATCGGCGGCTCGGGGGACGGCGGAGGAATCACGGGCTCGCCGGTCACCGGCTCCGCGCCGGGCGCCGCCGCCCCGGCGGGCATCGGCCCGGCCGGCGCCGCACCTTGCGCCGTGCCCGCTGCGTCGGACCCGGGCTCGTCTGCGGACACGGGTTCGCCCTCGGCGATCGACGCTCCGGGCCCATCGACCCGCTGCGTCGGTGCGGGCGCCTCGGCGACGGGCCTCGGCACGGATTTCGGCGCCGCATGCGGCGCGGGGCGAGGCTTCGCGCGCGGCGGGGGCTTGGGCCTGGCGGGCGGCGGCGGTTCGACTGCAGGGGGCGGTGGCGCCGGCGCCGCGGGCTCGATCAGGCTCACGGTCACCGGCAGCGCAGCGGGCGCAGGCGGAGAGAACCAGCCGGACAGGCTGGCGCCGCGCAGCACGGCCAGGTGCGCGGCGAGCGACAGCAGCAGGAGAGCAATGACCGCCGGCGCGCGTCCGGCCCATCGCGCGAGGGCACGCATCGCGCGATTCTATCCGCCGCGCCGCTGCCGAGCCGCTCGCGTCACGCGCGGCACCCGGCAGGCCGCACGAGCGCCGATCGCAGGCCGCTCAGGCGCTGCGCAGCCGCGCCAGCCGCACGAGCGCGATGGTGGCCAGCGGCGCGACCAGCGCGATGAGCAGCACCAGCAGCATCAGGTCGCCCAGCTGGCTGTAGTCGGCGGGCGCGGACACGACGCCGGTCA
>JAGVSZ010000494.1 GCA_019137045.1 Betaproteobacteria bacterium | reverse complement strand
GCTCGCCCGCACCGACGCGGTGACCGCGCCCGCGCGCGTCTATCTCAACCGGCTCTCCGACCTCCTCTTCGTCCTCGGCCGCACGCTCAACCGGGCGGCGGGCGGCAACGACGTGCAGTGGCGGCGCGACCGGTGAGGCAGCCGACCGCGCGCCCCGTGGACCCGGCCCAGAACCAGCGCCTCGCAGGCCTGCTCGCCGCGTGCGCGCGGCGCGAGCGCGACGCGTTCGCCCAGCTGTACGCGGCGACCGCCCCGAAACTGTTCGGCGTCGCGGTCCGTATATTGCGGCGCGAGGACTGGGCGGAGGAGGTGCTGCAGGACTGCTACGTGAGCATCTGGAACAACGCCGGCGCGTACGCCCCCGGGCTGTCCGCGCCGCTCACGTGGATGACGAGCATCGTGCGCAACCGCTGCCTCGACTGGCTGCGGCGGCCCAACCTGGAGGTGGTGCTGCAGCGCCCGGACGACGACGGCGACGATCCGCTGGAGGCGATCGCCGCCGACGGTCCGGGGCCGCTCGAGCAGCTCGCGCACGCGGCGGACGCCCGCGCGCTCGCCGCGTGCCTCGCGCAGCTCGACGCGAAGCAGCGGCAGGCGATCGTGCTCGCCTTCTACGACGGGCTCTCGCACTCGGAGCTGGCGAGCCACATGCGCCAGCCGCTGGGGACGGTGAAGACCTGGGTGCGCCGGGGCCTGGAGAAACTGAAGGGCTGCCTCGGCGGCCCGTGAACGGGGACCGATGAGATACCGCGACAAGCCCGCGCTGCAGGACCGCCTGGCGGCCGAGTACGTGCTCGGGACGCTGCGCGGCCGGGCGCGCGCGCGCTTCCAGGCGTGGCTGCGCCAGGACGCCGCCCTGCGGCGCACCGTCGCCGAGTGGGAGGGGCGCCTCGCCCCGCTCGCCGCCGGCGTGGCGGAAGTCGCGCCCCCGCGCCGGGTGTGGGACGCCATCGAGGCGCGGATCGGGGCCGCGGCGCCTGCCGCACAGCCGCCGGCGCGCGCGACCCTCTGGGAGAGCCTCGCGTTCTGGCGCGGCTGGGGTCTGGTCGCCTCCGGATGCGCGGCCGCGCTCGTCGCGGCGCTGGCGCTGCAGCGGCCCGAGGTGGTGGAGGTCCCGGTCGAGAAGATCGTCGAGAGCACGCGCATGCAGCCCTCGTACATCGCGATCCTCCGGAACCCGGCGGGCACGCCCGTGTTCGTCGCGTACGCGGGCCGCCGCTCCGACGAGCTGTGGATAAAGCGCATCGGCCTGGAGCCCGAACCCCCCGGTCGCCGCTTCGAGCTGTGGGGGCTCTACGGCAAGCCGGGGGCCGCGCCGCGGCTGCTCGGCATGCTGCCCAAGGAGGACAAGGCGACGATCAGGCTCGCCGGCGTCGCCGACGAGTCGCTGCGCGACTTTCCCGCGCTCGCGATCACGCTCGAGCCGGCGCAGGGCTCCGGCGGCACGCCCACGGGGCCGATGGTGGCCTCGGGCGACTGCTTCAAATTCTGGTAGGCATCCCGTCACGCCGCGCGACCGGTGCGCGCGCCCCGGCGAGGACCTATTTCCGCGCATCCCCGGGTCTCCGGCAGTACGATCGCCGCGAACCGAAACAGGAACTTGCATGCGTTTCCTCGCCCATTGTGTCGTGGCAGCCCTGCTCGCCGGAGCGAGCGCCGGGGCGGCTGCGCAAGGGGTCGCCGCCGCGGCCGCGAAACCCGCCGACGACGTGCCGGCCGGCTCCACCGGACGCGGCACGCTCGTCCTCGCGCCCGACCGGAGCCTGTTCAAGCCCTGCGGCAGCGACCGCGAGTTCTGGGTGAAAGACGCGACCGGGGGCGACCTCGCCCGCGTCTACGAGAAGCTCGCGGGCGGGCCGGGCAAGCCGCTCTTCGTCGACGTCCGCGGCGTCCTGGAGCAGCCGCCCAAGTCCGGCCCGGGGTCCGCGCAGTCCCGCGTCCTGCGGGTGGTGGAATTGCGGCGCGCCGACCCTGCGGGCGCGGGCTGCCGCGAAAACCTGCGCTTCTTCGAGCTGCGCGCCTGGGGCGACGACCCGTTCTGGCGCGTCGACGTCTCGCGCAACGGGATCATCTGGTCTTCCTACGGTGCGCCGACGAGCCTCGCCTTTCCGTACGCCCCCCCGCGCCGCGACGGCGGCGCGCTCCGCTACGCCGCGGTCCGGACCGGCGCCGAGCGCCACGAGCTCGAGCTCGTGATGACGCCCGCGCGCTGCGCCGACCCGCGCACCGGCGCGCTCACCTGGCTCGCCGTCGAGGCCCGCCTCGACGGGCGCACGCTGCGCGGCTGCGCCTACGAGGGCGACCGCGCGCAGTAGCCGCGC
>JAGVSZ010000481.1 GCA_019137045.1 Betaproteobacteria bacterium | reverse complement strand
GTCGTCGACGGTCTGTTCGGCATCGGCCTCACCCGCGCCCCGGGCGGCGAGGTCGCGCGGCTCATCGAGTCGGCCAACGCGCTTCCCGGCCCCAAGCTCGCGCTCGACATCGCGAGCGGGGTGAACGCAGACACCGGCGCCGTGCCCGGCACCGCCTTCCGCGCCACGCACACGATCACGTTCATCGCCCGCAAGCCGGGGCTCTACACGCTCGACGGGCCGGACTGCTGCGGCGAGATCACGCTCGCGCCGCTCGGCCTCGACGCCGCGGCGCTCGCGCCGCCCGACGGCCACCTCGTCACCGGCGCGCTGCTCGCCCGGCCGCTGCTCGCGCGCCCGCGCAACTTCCACAAGGGGCTCGCCGGGAGCCTCGCCATCGTCGGCGGCGCCACGGGCATGGTCGGGGCGGCGCTGCTCGCCGGGCGCGCCGCGCTGCGGCTCGGCGCCGGCAAGGTGTTCCTCGGCCTGCTCGCCGACGCTCCGCCCGGGGTCGACGGCGCCCAGCCCGAGCTGATGCTGCGCAAGCCCGGCGAGCTGCTCGCGGACGTGCCGCTCACCGCGGTCGCGGCGGGTCCGGGCATGGGGACGGACGCGGTCGCGCAGCGGCTGCTCGCGCAGGCGCTGCGCCTGGAGGTTCCGCTCGTGCTGGACGCCGACGCGCTCAACCTCGTCGCCGCCTACACCGTCCTCCAGTCGGCGGTGCAGGCGCGCAAGCTTCCCACCCTGCTCACGCCGCACCCCGCCGAGTGCGCGCGGCTGCTCGCCACCACGACGCAGGTTGTGCAGGCCGACCGGATCGGCGCGGCGCGGCGGCTCGCCACACGGCTGCAGAGCCACGTCGCGCTCAAGGGCAACGGCACCGTCGTCGCCGCGCCCGACGGCAGGTGGTGGATCAACGCGTCCGGGAATCCGGGGATGGCGAGCGCCGGCATGGGCGACGTGCTCACCGGGCTCGTCGGCGCGCTCGCCGCCCAGGGTCTCGCTCCCGCCGACGCGCTCGTTGCCGGCGTCCACCTGCACGGCGCCGCCGCCGACGCGCTCGCGGCGCGCGGCGTCGGTCCGCTCGGGATCACCGCCGGCGAGCTGATCGACGCGGCGCGCGCGCTCGCCAACGGTCCGTGCCCGGCGCCCTAGCAGCGCCGGCTTCCACCCTCCTTCCGCCACGCCTTCCCGCCGGAGCGCTCTGCGCATGCCCACCAGCGTCCTCCTCAACGCCCGCACCTTCCTCGGCAACGTCTGGAAGCTCGCCGCGCCCTACTGGCGCTCCGAGGAGAAGACGCGCGCGTGGGCGCTGCTGCTCGCGATCGTCGGCCTGTCGCTGGCGAGCGTGTACCTGCTGGTGCTGCTGAACGAGTGGAACCGCCAGTTCTTCAACGCGCTCGAGCAGAAGGACGAGCGCGACTTCTTCGTCCTGCTCGTCTACTTCTGCTTTCTCGCGGCCTGCTACATCGCCGCGGTCGTGTACGAGACCTACCTCGAGCAGATGCTGCAGATGCGCTGGCGGATCTGGCTCACCCGCCAGTACCTCGCCGGCTGGCTCGGGAACCAGGTCTACTACCGGCTCGAGCTCGAGCACCGCGGGACCGACAACCCCGACCAGCGCATCGCCGAGGACCTGCGGCAGTTCACCGCCGGCACGCTCGGCCTCGGCCTCGGGCTGATGCGGGAGGCGGTGACGCTCGCGTCGTTCGCGGTGATCCTGTGGAATCTCTCCGGCGCGCTGCCGCTCGCGCTCGGCGGCCGCGACATGACCGTCCCGGGCTACCTCCTGTGGGTGGCGCTCGTGTACGCGCTCGTCGGCAGCGTGCTCACGCACTACGTCGGCCGCCGGCTGATCGGCCTCAACTTCATGCAGGAGCGCTACGAAGCGGACTTCCGCTACTCGCTCGTGCGCCTGCGCGAGAACGCGGAGGGCATCGCCCTGTACCGCGGCGAGGCGCCCGAGCAGAGCGCCCTGCTCGAGCGCGTGGAGTGGATCCGTGCCAACTGGTGGGGCCTGATGCAGTACACGAAGCGGCTCAACATCTTCACCATCGGGTACAACCAGGCGGCGGTGGTCTTCCCCTACTTCGTCGCCGGGCACCGCTACTTCTCGGGCGCGGTGCCGCTCGGCGGGCTCACCCAGATCGCGAGCGCGTTCGGCCAGGTGCAGAGCTCCCTCTCCTGGTTCGTCAACAACTACTCGACCCTCGCCGGCTGGAAGGCGAGCGTCGATCGCCTGCTCACGTTCCACCGCGCGCTGGAGGACGCGGCGGCCGAACAGCGCCGCCCGGGCGGCATCGAAGTGCAGGCCGACGACGCGCGGACGGTGCGCGCCGAGCACC
>JAGVSZ010000280.1 GCA_019137045.1 Betaproteobacteria bacterium | reverse complement strand
CGCGCGCTGGGACCCGAGCAGCCGGTGCTGGTCGTGCAGCCGCACGGCCTCGACCACGCGCCGATCCCGGAGACGATCGAGGCGATGGCGGCCGATCGCCTGCGCGCGCTGGCCGCGCTGCAACCGCGCGGGCCGTACCTGCTCGGCGGCTACTGCAACGGCGCGTTCGTCGCCTTCGAGATGGCGCGGCAGCTGGCCGCGCGGGGCGAGGACGTCCCGCTCGTCGTGGTGATCGAGGCCACGGCGCCGCACGGCGGCGCGAGCGCCGACGCACCGGGCGATCGCTACGTCACGTTCGACCGAAGCGGCGTGCGGGCGTTCACCGCGCGCGACCGCGCGAGCGAGGCGCAGCTGCGCCATTCGCGGGCGATGGACCGCTACGTTGGCGGGCCATTCGCGCAGCGCCTCGTGGTGGTGCGCACCGCCGCCGGCCGCGATCCGCGCCGCGACCTGGGCTGGGGGCGCTTCGCGCCACGCACCGAGCTGGACGTGCTGCCCGGCGACCACGTCACGCTCGTCACCCGCCATGTCGGCCTGCTCGCGCGGGCGCTGCGTGCCGCGATCGAGCGCACGCTCGCCGCTCGCGCCGCCGTTTCCTTCCGGAACGAAGCCGATGAACGATGAGCTGAACGGCGCGCGCTCGCTCGCGCAAACGCTCGTCAACTGCGGCGTGGAGGTGTGCTTCGCCAATCCCGGCACCTCCGAGCTGCATTTCGTCGCCGCCCTCGACGCGGTGGCCGGCATCCGACCGGTGCTGTGCCTGTTCGAAGGCGTGGCGACCGGCGCCGCCGACGGCTACGGGCGCATGGCCGGCAAACCTGCCGCCACCCTGCTGCACCTCGGGCCCGGCCTCGCCAACGGCCTCGCCAACCTGCACAACGCGCGCCGGGCGTGCACGCCGGTCGTCAACATCGTCGGCGACCACGCGACGCACCATCGGCGGCTCGACGCGCCGCTGACCTCCGACATCGCCGGCTTCGCGCGTCCGGTGTCGGCGTGGATCGGCGAGGTGACGAGCGCCCTTGCCGCCGCCGCCGAGGGCGCGCGCGCGGTGCAGGCGGCGCGCGCCGCGCCCGGCGGCGTCGCCACGCTGATCCTGCCTGCCGACGCCGCGTGGAACCGCGCCGAGCGCGCAGCGGGACCGCTGCCCGATCCCGGTCCGGCGGTCGTGCCGGCGGCGACGATCGAGGCGGCGGCGCGGCAGTTGCGGGACGGCCGAAAGTCCGCGCTGCTGCTGCGCGGGGCGGCGCTGTCGGAGCGCGGCATGGAGGCCGCCGGCCGGGTGCAGGCGGCGACCGGAGCGCGCCTGCTCTGCGACACGTTCGCGCCGCGCGCCGAGCTGGGCGCCGGCCGCGTGCCGGTCGAGCGCATCCCGTATTTCGGGGAGCAGATCGTCGCGTTCCTGCAGGGGCTCGAGCGGCTGGTGCTGGTGGGCGCGAAGGCGCCGGTGTCGTTCTTCGCGTATCCGGGCAAGCCGGGCTGGTGCGTGCCCGCGGGCTGCGCGATCGACCACCTCGCGCACCCGCACGAGGACGGCGCCCGCGCGCTCGCCGATCTCGCCCAGGCGCTCGACGCCCCGCCCACTCCGGCCGTTCGCATGCCGCTGCAGCTGCCCGACCTTCCTTCCGGCGCGCTCGATGCGGTCAGGGCGGCGCAGGTGATCGCGCGGCTCACGCCCGAGCACGCGATCTTCGCCGAGGAGGCGATCACCTGCGGGTCGCCGCTGCTCGCGAGCCTCGCCCGCGCGCGGCCGCACACGCACCTGCCGGTGGCCGGCGGGTCGATCGGCCAGGGACTGCCCGTGGCTGCGGGCGCGGCGATCGCGGCGCCGGAGCGCAAGGTCGTCTGCCCGCACGGCGACGGCGGCGCCGCCTACACGCTGCAGGCGCTGTGGACGATGGCGCGCGAGAATCTCGACGTGACGACGATCGTCTACGCCAACCGCTCGTATGCGATCCTCAACGTCGAGCTCGCGCGCGTCGGTGTGGGCATGGTGGGCGAGCGTGCGCGATCGATGCTCGACCTGCACCATCCGGTGATCGACTGGGTGCGCATCGCCAACGGCTTCGGGGTCGAAGCCTCGCGCGTGTCCACCGGCGAGGAGTTCGCCGCCCACTACGCTTCGGCCATGGCGCAGCGCGGCCCGCGCCTGATCGAAGTCGTGCTTTGACCGCCCGTGCATCGGAAGAAGCCGATGTCCGCGCTGCGCCACGTCGCCTCGCCGTCTTCGCGTGCACGCTCGCCGCCTGCGCGGCGACCGATCCCGGTCGGCCGCTGCCGCCGGGCGAAGTGAACGCGGCTCCCTCGCCGATCGCCGCCGCGGGGCAGTC
>JAGVSZ010000358.1 GCA_019137045.1 Betaproteobacteria bacterium | reverse complement strand
GCCCGCCGCGCGGTCCGCGCCGACGACGAAGAGCCGCGCGTCGCGGTCGGCGAGCTGCGCCAGCGCCGCGATCGCGGTGCCGACGCCCTTGCGCGCGAACCCCGACCCGACGTGCAGGAAGACCGTGGCCGCCTCCGGCACCCCGAGCGCGGCGCGCAGGCGCGCGCGGTGCGCCTCGCGCAGCTCCGGCACGAACGCGTCCAGGTCCACGCCGTTATAGACGACGTGCAGCTTCTCCGCGGGCAGGCCGAACCACTGGCGGATCTCGTCGCGCACCATGCGCGAGTTGCAGATCACCGCCTGGAGGCGCGGGCTCGCGAAGAGCGCCGCTTCCGCGTCGAGCACGTAGCGGTGGTACGGGCTCAAGGTGTCGGCGAGGCGCGCGAGCGCGCCCGCGGCGCGCGCCCGGTTCGCGAGCCACTGCCGGTGCACGCCGTCGCCGGCGCGATAGACGTCGCAGCAGGCAATCCGCTCGTGGGACTGCACGAGGTCGAACCCCGCTGTAGCGAGCTGCGCGCACGCCGCCCGCGCGAACCCTCGGTCGCGCCACAGCCGGCCGACGTAGAACGGGTCGACCTTGAGCGTCCGCGCGGCGCCGCCGTCCTGCCACGCCCGCGCGACGAGCGTCACCTCCGCGCCCTGCTTTTCCAATGCCGCGAGCGCGCGGGCCACGAACCGCTCCGCCCCGCCGTAGGGGTTGTAGCGCTGGCGGACGACCGCGATCCTCATGCGCCCGCGGCGGCGAGCAGTTCGCGCGCGGCGGCGTACACGCGCTCGACCGGCAGCGTGGTCAGGCACTCGCTCACCTTTCCCCCGCCGCAGCCGTCGAGGCCGCACGGCCGGCACGGGTGCGCGGCGGAGGCGATCACGCGCTGCGGCACGCGCCACGGTCCCCATTCGAGCTCCCCGCTCGGGCCGAAGAGCGCGACCACCGGCGTGCCCATCGCCGCCGCGATGTGCATCGGCGCGGAGTCGACGCCCACGAAGAGCTTCGCGCGTCCGGTCAGCGCCGCGAGCTGCTTGAGCGTGAGCTGGCCGGAGAGATCGACGGTGTCGGCCCGGCAGGCCGCGCGGATCGCGCGCACCAGCTCGCGCTCCGGCTCGCTCGGCGCCGCGGTGAGCACGACGCGCTCGCCCGCGGCGGCGAGCCGGTCGACGAGCGCCGCCATGCGGTCGGCCGGCCAGCACTTGAAGCGCCAGCGCGAGGCCGGATGCACGTGCACGAACCCGCGCTCGGCGAGCCCGAGCGCGGCCATGCGGTTGCGGATCTCCGCCTCGGCCTCGTCGCCCGGCACGAGCACGAGCCCGCGCTCGTCGGGGGCGGGCTGGATCCCGATCCGGCGCAGCGCGTCGAGGTTCAGCTCCACGGCGTGGCGGCGCCCGCCGCGCGGCAGGCGATAGAGGTGCGTGAAGCTCGCGCGCCAGAGCCGGCCGCGGTGCGCCTGCTCCGGCGCGACCGACCAGCGCGGGCGCAGCAGGCGCGCGAGCCACGCGCAGCGCGGGTGCTCGGTGAGGCCGACGAGGAGGTCGTAGCGCCGCGCGCGCAGCGCGCGCAGCAGGCGGACCTCCGCGGCGAGCCGCGCGCCCGGCGCGGCCGCGCGCCACGCGCGCCCTACCGTGTGCACCGCCGCGCTCGCCGGGTGCAGCGTGAGCATCTCGCGCGTGTCGTCGTAGACGAGCGCGTCGACCTCGAGCGCGGGGGCGCGCGCGCGCAGCACGGTGAACACCGGCGAGGCGAGCAGCACATCGCCGTGGTGGCGCAGCTTCACGACCAGCGCGCGGCGGAGCCGGGAGAGGTCGACCGCATCCGGGACCATGGGCGCGCACGATAGCAGGCTTCGCGCGCCGCATGCGCCCGTCGCCGCACGAGCGCGCGCAGCCGGAGCGGCGGGCGCAGCCGTTACAATCGGCGCCATGGTCACGACTACGATCCCGGCGCCCGACGAAGGCGCGTTCGCCGCGGCGTGCGCGCGCCAGGCCACGCTGACCAAGCCGCAGGGCGCGCTCGGCCGGCTCGAGGACCTGGCGTGCTGGTTCGCGGCGCGGCAGCGCCGCGCGATCCCGGTGCCGGTCACGCCGGCGATCACCGTCTTCGCCGCCGATCACGGCGTCGCGGCGCGCGGCGTGTCGGCCTACCCGAGCGAGGTCACCGCGCAGATGGTCGCGAACTTCGCCCGCGGCGGGGCCGCGATCAACGTCCTCGCGCGCGCGCTCGGGGCGCGGCTCACCGTCGTCGACGTCGGCGTCGCCGCGCCGCTCGACGCGCTCGCCACCGTCGTGCAGGCGAAGGTGCGCCCCGGCACCGCGGACCTCGCCGCCGCGCCCGCCATG
>JAGVSZ010000066.1 GCA_019137045.1 Betaproteobacteria bacterium | reverse complement strand
GGGTCGCCGGGCTTCTCCGGCTCGATGAACATCTTCGCGATCACGCCGTCGCGCACCAGCATCGAGTAGCGCCACGAGCGCTTGCCGAAGCCGAGGTCGGACTTGTCCACCAGCATGCCCATCGCGTCGGTGAACTCGCCGTTCCCGTCGGGGAGCAGGCGCACGTTGCTCGCCTCCTGGTCCTTGGCCCACTCGTCCATCACGAACGCGTCGTTGACCGACACGCACACGATCTCGTCCACGCCGTTGGCGCGGAACGCCGGCGCGAGCTCGTTGTAGCGCGGCAGATGCGTGGACGAACAGGTGGGCGTGAACGCACCCGGCAGCGAGAACACCACCACCGTGCGGCCCTTGAAGATCTCGTCGGTCGTCACCGTCTTCCACTCCCCGCCCGCGCGGGTGCGGAACGACACCTGGGGTACCTGCTTGCCTTCGCGGCTCTTCAGCATCGCATGCTCCATGAGGTTGAGGATTCGATGCGTCCGACTGTACCGGACGCGGCGCGCACGGGCCAATACCCAATTGGTATCCTTGCGATAGGCACAACCTATCGGAGTCGCCCGTGACGCTCACCGAGATGAAGTACCTGGTGGCGCTCGCCGAGGAGCGCCACTTCGGCCGCGCCGCCGCGCGCGCGTTCGTCAGCCAGCCCAGCCTGTCGGCGGCGATCCGCAACGTGGAGGAGGAGCTCGGCGTGCGCCTGTTCGAGCGCGGCCCGCGCGGGGTGCTCGTCACCCCGACCGGCGCCGAGGTCGTCGCCCAGGTCCGCCGCGTGCTGGAGGAGACCGCGCGCGTCAAGGCGGTCGCCCGGCAGCGATCCGACCCGCTGAAGGGCGTGTTCCGTCTCGGCGTCATTCACACGGTCGCGCCGTACCTGCTGCCGCCGCTGGTCGCGGCGCTGCGCCACCGTGCGCCCGCGATGCCGCTCGACGTCGAGGAGAACACGACCGCGAACCTCGACCGGATGCTGCGCGCCGGGGAGATCGACGCGGCGATCCTCGCCCTGCCCTACGAGGCGCCCGGCATCGAAGTCCGGCCGCTCTTCGACGAGACGTTCCGCGTCGTCGTCCCGGCCGGGCACCGCCTCGCGCGCAAAAAGGCGATCGAGCCGTCGGCGCTGGACACCGACGAGCTCCTCCTGCTCCCGGTCGGCCACTGCCTGCGCGACCAGGTGCTCGACACCTGCCGCGAGTTCGCGCGCCCGCCGCCGCCCGGCCGCCAGGGCAACTCGCTGGAGACGCTGCGCAGCATGGTCGCCTCCGGCCTGGGCATCACCGTGCTTCCGGCGACCGCGCTCACCCGGCGCTACGCGACGCCGCTCGTCAAGGTGATCGACTTCGTCTCCCCGCGCCCGCAGCGCCGCGTGGTGATCGCCTGGCGCGCCGGCTACGCGCGCGCGGCGGCGGTGCACCGCATCGCCGCGGCCGTGCGCGGCCTCGATCTGCCGGTGGCGCCGCTCGCCGAGGCGAAGGGGGACGGGACGGACTGACCGGCCGCGCGCATCGTGCTACCGTTGCCGGCATGAGGAAAGCCGCGCTTTACAGCCGCTCCGAGCGCCCGTCGGCCCCGCCCGCCCTAGCGCCGGCGCCGGGGGCGGCCGCCCCGGCGCCCCCGGGGCCGTCCGCCGCGCGCGTGCGCGCGCTGCTCGCCCGGCACGACCGCATCCTCCTCTTGGCGATCGGCGCGCTGCTCGCGGCGCTCGTGCTCGGGCTGTACCACGGCCGCGTCGCGCCCCCGCGCGAGCTGACGCAGAAGGACATCGACGCGGCGGTGCTGCACACGCTGGAGACCAAGCCGCTGCCCTCCCCGGCGGCGAAGGCCGCGGAGATCATCCGGCCGTCGGTGGTGCGCGTCCAGGGCCTGACGCTGGACGAGATCGGCGGCGAGGAGATCGAGCAGGGCATCGGCAGCGGGGTGGTGATCGTCGACAAGGGGGTGATCCTCACCAACCTCCACGTCGTCGCCGGCGCGAAGCGGATCAAGGTCACGTTCTTCGACGGCATGGAGGCCGAGGCCGAGGTCGTCGGCCTGCACCCCGAGCACGACCTCGCCGTGCTGCAGGCGCGGCAGATCCCGGACGACCTCGTGGCCGCCACGATGCGCTCCACCGGCGATCTCGCGCCCGGCGACCGCGTCGTCGCGGTCGGCTTCCCGTTCGGCATCGGGCCGTCGGTGTCGGCCGGCGTGGTGTCCGGGCTCAAGCGCGAGTTCCGCTCGCCCGAGGGCAAGCGCGTGCTGACGAACCTCATCCAGTTCGACGCGGCGGCGAACCCCGGCAGCTCGGGCGGGCCGCTCGTCACCGCCGAGGGCGAGGTGGTGGGCATCGTGACCGCC
>JAGVSZ010000507.1 GCA_019137045.1 Betaproteobacteria bacterium | reverse complement strand
GCGCAGCGCGACGCCGACCGCATGCGCGAGGCGGTGCTCGCGTTCGAGGCGCAGCCGACCCCTGCCGCCGAGCGCGCGGCGCAGGCGGCGATCGACGCGTTCGCCGCCGCGGAGGCGCCGGAAGCGGCGGCGAGCGAGCTCGAGCGGCTCGCAGCCGCGGCGCGCCAGGCGCTCGCGGCGAAGGCGCAGGAGGACGCGCGCTTCCACGACGCGTTCTTCTCCTCCACCGGGCCGCGGCTCGAGTCGGTCACGCGCGCGATGGAGCAGGCGTTCGGGCGCGCGGTCGAGGAGGCCGAGCGCTACCGCTGGTACCTCCTCGTCTACTCCGGCCTCGTGGTGCTGCTCGCGGCGTGGCTCGCGCTCCGTCTCACCGAGACCTACCGCGTGATCAACCGCATCAACCGCAAGCTGCGCGAGGCGAACGAGTTCCTCGAGTCGCGCGTCGAGGCGCGCACCCGGGAGCTGAAGAGCGCCCTCGACCAGCTCAAGGAGCAGGAGGCGCTGCTCATCCAGAGCGAGAAGATGTCCTCGCTCGGGCAGATGGTCGCCGGCGTCGCGCACGAGGTGAACACGCCGCTCGCGTACGTGAAGTCGAGCCTGGAGGCGGTGGCCGGGGGCATGCCCAGGGCGCGCGAGGCGCTCACCGAGTCCGACCGCCTGGTGCGGCTGCTGCAGTCGGAGCAGGCCGACGAGGCCGAGCTCAGCCGGCAGTTCGCGGCGGTGAACGGCGCGCTCGCGGAGATGCGCGGCGGCGCGCGCCTCGCGGAGCTCGACACGCTGGTGAAGGACGGCCTGTACGGGATCGCACAGATCGCCGAGCTCGTGAACAACCTGCGCAACTTCGCGCGTCTGGACCGCAGCAAGGTGGCGGACTTCGACCTCAACGAGGGCCTGAAGAGCGCGCTCACGATCGCCCGCAACCACGTCAAGCGGCGCACGGTGAAACAGGATCTCGGCAGCATCCCCAAGGTGTCGTGCGCGCCGTCGCAGATCAACCAGGTGTTCCTCAACCTCATCACCAACGCCGCGCAGGCGACGCCGGAGGAGGGCGGGGTGATCGGGGTGCGCACCTGGCAGCCCGACCCGGGCCGGGTCGCGGTCGAGATCTCCGACAACGGCCACGGCATCCCGGCCGACGTCCTGCCGAAGATCTTCGACCCTTTCTTCACCACGAAGGAGGTCGGCAAGGGCACCGGGCTCGGCCTGTCGATCTGCTACAAGATCGTCGAGGGCCACGGCGGCCGCATCGACGTCCAGTCCAGGCCCGGGGCGGGGACGCGCTTCACCGTGACGTTGCCGGTGAAGCCGGTCGCCGCGATGAACGAGAGCGCGGCGGCGCGCGCCTGACCCCATGGACCGCGGCGCGCACATCGGCAAGTACGCGATCGTCGGCGAGCTCGGCAAGGGCGGGATGGGCGTCGTCTACAAGGGCCACGACCCGGTCATCCGGCGCGACGTGGCGCTCAAGGTCATCCGCAAGCGCGACCTCGACCCGCAGGACGCCGAGAACGCGCTCGAGCGCTTCAAGCGCGAGGCGCAGGCCGCGGGGAACCTCGCCCACCCGAACATCGTCGCGATCTACGAGTACGGCGAGGACGACGAGAACGCGTTCATCGCCATGGAGTGCGTGGTCGGCCGCAGCCTGCGCGACCACCTGGTCGCCGGCTACCGGCCGGAGCTGAAGGTCTTCCCCGAGATCCTGGTGCAGATCCTGGAGGGGCTCGAGTTCTCGCACTCGCGCGGGGTCATCCACCGCGACATCAAGCCGGGCAACATCCTCATCAGCGAGATGGGGGTGGCGAAGATCAGCGACTTCGGCATCGCCCGCCTCGAGGCCTCGCACCTCACCCTGCTGGGCGAGGTGCTCGGCACGCCGTACTACATGGCGCCGGAGCAGTTCGACGGGCACCCCGCCGACGAGCGCAGCGACGTCTACTCGGCGGCGGTGATCGTGTACGAGGTGCTCGCCGGGCGCCGGCCGTTCGAGGGGCAGGGCGCGGCGCTGATGAAGAAGGTGCTCGAGATCGACCCGCCCCTGCCGTCCGCGCTCGAGCCGCGCCTGTCGAAGGAGATCGACCGCGTGCTCCTCAAGGCGCTCGCCAAGCGCCCGGAGCAGCGCTTCCGCAGCGCGCGCCAGTTCCTGGAGGCCCTGATCGCGGCGTTCGACAACGAGCCGCTGCCGGCGAGCATGACCGACACGGGCGAGCTCGAGACCACCGCGCCCAGCATCGAGGAGACCCCGTCGGGGACCAAGCGCCTGAAGCCGGGCAGCCTGAGCGCGCTGCGCCGGGCGATCGGCGCCGCGCCGGCGGCCACGGCCGCGGCGCCCGCGCCCGC
>JAGVSZ010000310.1 GCA_019137045.1 Betaproteobacteria bacterium | reverse complement strand
CGAAAGCCGCGCCGCCCCCCGAGCGGAAGGCGGCCGCGGTCGCCGTCGAGCGCAAAGCGCCCGCCCCGGGATCGCCGCCGGCGAAGGCCGCCGCCGTCGAGCGCGCGGGGGCCGCGCCGCCGAAGAGCAAGCCCGAGGCGCCGGCGCCCAGGCGCGAAGCGGCCCGCGAGGAGGAACCGCCGACCGGGTTCTGGCGCGACCAGGGCATCACCGCCAAGGTCGCGGGCAAGCTGCAGTTCAACCGCCGGCTCTGGCGCACCGGCATCCAGGTCGAGACCCGCGCGGGCGTCGTGACCCTGCGCGGGAACGTGCCCTCGCAGGAGCTGATCGACGAGGCGGTGCGCCTCACGCGCGAGGTGTACGGCGTGCGCGCGGTGCGCAACGAGCTGAAGATCGGCCAGCCCGACTACACGAGCGCGCCCGGGGCGGGCGGCTGACGGCGCGGCCCGCTTGCGGCAGACTCCACCCCGATCCGATTCCCGTCAACCGTCGTAGAGGAGAAGCACGATGTACAAGCTCAAAGCCGCCGAGTGGCGCCCGCAGCACTTCAAGTGGACGGTCAAGGACCGCGTCGCCACGGTGGCCCTGAACCGGCCCGAGCGCAAGAATCCGCTCACGTTCGAGAGCTACGCGGAGCTGCGCGACACCTTCCACAAGCTGCAGTACGCCGACGACGTGCGCGTGGTGGTGTTCACCGGCGAGGGCGGCAACTTCTGCTCCGGCGGGGACGTGCACGAGATCATCGGCCCGCTGCTGAAGATGGAGATGGACGAGCTGCTCTACTTCACCCGCATGACCGGCAACCTGGTGAAGGAGATGCGCAACTGCCCGCAGCCGATCATCGCCGCGGTGGACGGGGTGAGCGCCGGCGCCGGCGCGATCATCCCGATGGCGTCCGACCTGCGCTACGCGACGCCGGAGGCGAAGACCGCGTTCCTGTTCGTGCGTGTGGGCCTGGCGGGCTGCGACATGGCGGCCTGCGCGATCCTGCCGCGCATCATCGGCCAGGGGCGCGCGTCCGAGCTGCTCTACACCGGCCGCTCGATGAGCGCGGAGGAAGGGCTCGCGTGGGGCTACTTCAACGAGATCGTGCCGAAGGACCGGCTGCTCGCGCGCGCCCAGGAGATGGCGCTCTCGCTCGCCAACGGTCCGGCCTTCGCGCACGGCATGACCAAGAAGTGCCTGCACCAGGAGTGGAGCATGACGATCGAGCAGGCGCTCGAGACCGAGGCCGAGGCGCAGGCGATCTGCATGCAGACCAAGGACTACCAGCGCGCCTACGACGCCTTCGTGAAGAAGGAGAAGCCGAAGTTCGAGGGGAACTAGGGGCCGCCCGCGCGCCCGCGGCGGCGGGCCGTCCGCCGGACCCGGTCGCCCCCCTCGTGCGGGCCATGCGCCCGCCCGGGACGGTCCCTCCGGCGGCCGATTCCCTCAGCCGACCATCGTGAGGCCGCCGCTCACGCTGAGCACCTGGCCGGTGACGTACTCGGCGTTCGGGCTCGCGAAGTACAGCACCGCCTCGGCGATCTCGGCCGGCCGGCCGAAGCGGCGCATCGGGATCGCCTTGACGAAGGCGTCCCGGATCTTCTCGGGCACCGCGGAGAGCAGCGGGGTGTCGGTCGGCCCGGGGCAGACGCAGTTGACGGTGACGTTGAAGCGGGCGCCCTCGCGCGCCAGGCCCTTGGTGAAGCCGATCAGCCCGGCCTTGGCGCCGGAGTAGACCGTCTCGCCCAGGCTGCCGACGCGGCCGGCGTCGCTCGACACGTTGACGATGCGCCCCGCCTTGCGCTCGAGCATCTGCGGCAGCAACGCGCGCGTGAGCCGCATCGGCCCGACGAAGTTGAGGCTGATCACCTTCTCCCAGAAGGCGTCGTCGGATTCGACGAACGGCATCGTCTTGCCCCACCCGGCGGCATTCACCAGGATGTCGACGCGTCCGTAGCGCGCCAGCACCGCGTCGGCGAACGCCTTTATCGACGCCGCGTCGGTCATGTCCACGTGGTGGAACGCGGCCTTCGCGCCGCGTTCGCGCAGCGCGGCGGCGACCGCCTCGCCGCTCTCGCGCGCGATGTCGGCGACGCACACGGTCGCCCCCTCGGCGGCGAACGCTTCTGCGGTGGCGCGACCGATGCCCGAGGCGGCGCCGGTAACGACGGTGATCTTGTCAGCGAACTTCATCGGAGGCTCCTTTGGCCGCGCGCGCGGCGCTTCGGTCGAGAAATGCCGCGACCCGGCGACGGGTCTCGGCGTGGGCATAGAGCTGGCGCGTGCCGTCGATCTCGGCGGCGTAGCCGCGCCCGTCGGCGTGGAGCGCGTCCGCGAGGCAGCGCTTCGCGGC
>JAGVSZ010000017.1 GCA_019137045.1 Betaproteobacteria bacterium | reverse complement strand
CGGTGTCACGCACGAGCGCGCGCGCCAGATCGAAGCGAAGGGTCTCGCGAAGCTGCGGGAGCGCTTCGCGATCGACGGCGCGGGGCTGCACGAGTTGCTGCCCGGCTGACCGGCCGGCCACCTGGCGCGGAGCTTGCGTCCGGCGCCGGGAAAGGAGGTGCAATACTGCGGCGCGAATCGGCGCGACGCTCCCTCGCCCAGCTCGGCAGTCTGCTGTGCGCCTACGCCGCTTCGGCGATCTCCCGGAGCACTTCGCGCAGGACGCCAGGTCGTTTGACCGCGAGGAGCAGCAGCGAGCGCGCTGCTCCGGTGGGGTTCCGGCGGCCCTGTTCCCAATCCTGCAGGGTACGCACCGACACTCCGAGCAGGCGTGCGAAGTCGGCCTGGGAAAGCCCGGACTTCTGGCGCGCCGCTGCGGCCGGGGGGACGGTCACGGTCAGCCGCTTGCCCCGGCCGGCCTTGATATCGCGGACCGCCTGCAGGATTTCGGCGCCGACGTCGCGGGCGGCGTCGCGCTTGCGCAGCGCCTTTTCAGAGCGCTTCATCGACCACTTCCTCTTTCAGCGCCTTGAGCACGTGCCCCGGGATACTGTCCGCCGCGGCCTTTGAATAGAGCGTCAGCAGCCAGATCTCTGTGCGTCCGCGCGAAGTAGATCACCCGGACGCCGCCGCTCTTCCCCGTCCCGGCGCGCGACCAGCGAACCTTCCTGACGCCCCCGGAGCCGCGAACGAGCCGGCCTGCCTCGGGGCACACGGCCAGGAACGCCTGCAGCTCGGCGTACTCGTCATCGTCGAGATAGTCGTAGACCAGTCTCGAGAAGAGCGGCGACTCGATGAGTGTCAGCAAGCGGTACTCTACGGCAATGCCGTATTCGTTGCAAGCCACGTCGGGCTGCCGGAGCGGTCCTTTGGCGCGGCGCTCGGTGGCCCCTTCCGCACCATTGTGCGGAGGGGACTGGCTCAGGCGGTGAGCCCCCGCCGCCGCCGGGTTGAGTGCCGAGTCGTCCCGTCGCGGACGCGAGTCGTGACCTCTCTCCTTCCGGCCGTACGCCCCCGTTGCAAAGATTCAAGGACGCGGCGGCCTTCCAGGCGCGCCTCTGGCGGATGCAGTCGGCGCCGTTCGTCCGGCTGCTCTCGCTGCCGCAGATCGAGCGCATCCGCTGGAGTCTCTTCCCCGAGATCCGCGTCGTGCAGGCGCCGCTCGAGCTCGGCAAGGCCGCCGCGGCGGCGAAGCCGCTCGAGACGGTGCCGGACCTCGTCCGGGTGATGGATCTGCAGCAGGAGCAGCTCGCGCGCAGCCTGGGCGAGGGCCACCGCGTCATCCACGGCGTGGCCGGATCGGGCAAGACGATGATCCTCGGCTACCGGTGCGTGCGGCTCGCGGAGGTGCTGGAGAAGCCGATCCTCGTCCTTTGCTACAACGTCACGCTCGCCTCGCGGCTCGCGCAGATGATCGAGCAGCAGGGCGTGGCCCGCCAGGTGACGGTGCGGAATTTCCACGGCTGGTGCCATGACCAGCTCCGGCTCTACGGCGTCCCGAAGCCCGAGGCGGGCGAGGGTTTCTTCGACCGCATGGTGGAGGCGGTCGTGCACGCGGTGGAGCGCGGGCAGATCCCGGCGGCGCAGTACGGGGCGGTGCTGATCGACGAGGGCCACGACTTCCGGCCCGAGTGGTTGAAGCTGGCGGCGCAGATGGTCGACCCGGAGACCCACTCGCTGCTCGTGCTCTACGACGATGCGCAGTCGATCTACGCGCCGCGCGCTCGGCGCAAGTTCAGCTTCAGGAGCGTGGGCATCGAAGCCCGGGGCCGCACGACCATCCTGCGGCTGAACTACCGCAACACCGCCGAGGTGTTGGGGGTGGCCTGTGCGTTTGCGCGGGAGGTGCTGACGCCCGCGGCCGCGGAGGAGGACGGCGTGCCGCTCGTCGAGCCGTCGAGCGCCGGGCGGCACGGCCCGCCGCCGGAGCTCGTGAGGCTGCCGTCACTCAAGGCCGAGGCGCGCTTCATCGCGGAGCGGCTGAAGGCGCTGCACGCGGGCGGGCGCGCGTGGAACGAGATGGCGGTTGTTTATCGTTCTCAGTTCATCGGCGAAGAGGTCACGCAGGCGCTGCGGCTGGCGCAGATCCCGGTCGAGTGGCTGCAGGCGAGCAAGATGGGGCGCCGCTTCGACGCCGGGCACGACAGCGTGAAAGTGCTCACGATGCACAGCAGCAAGGGCCTCGAGTTTCCCGTTGTCGCGATTCCGGGCATCGGGTTCATGCCTCACGAGAAGGAACCGCCCGAAGACGAAGCGCGGCTGCTCTACGTGGCGATGACCCGCGCCATGGATCACCTGC
>JAGVSZ010000443.1 GCA_019137045.1 Betaproteobacteria bacterium | reverse complement strand
CGCGATGTCGAGCGCGAGCTTGGGGCCGGGAAGCGCGTTGGCCGACTCGATGAGCCGCGCGACCTCGCCGCCCGGGGCGCGGGTGAGGCCGATGCCGAACAGACCGTCGACGACGAGGTCGTAGCGCGCCGCGGCGGGAATCGCCTGGAGCAGTCGCCCGTCGACCGCGGTCCACTTCGCGGCCGCAGCGCCGGCATCGTGCGGCAGCTTCGCCGCGTCGCCCGCGAACACGACATCGACGCGGTAGAACCAGCGCTTGAGGTGGACGGCGGCCTCGAACGCGTCGCCGCCGTTGTTGCCCGGCCCCGCGAGCACGAGCACGCTGCGACCGCTTTCGCCGGCGAGCTCGCGCGCGCGCTCCGCGGCGGCCAGCCCGGCGCGCTCCATCAGCCGCGCATCGGGATCGGTCTTGAGCGCGGCGGCCTCGAGCGCCCGGACGCCGGCGATGAGATAGAGAGCGGGCAGTGCGGGAGGCATCGACGCGTCGGAGTGTAACCGACCCCCGCGCGCGGCTACTTCGACATCATCTGCTGCGGCAGCCAGGTCACCAGCGCGGGGAAGAAATAGGTGAGGAGGACCGCGACGATCATCAGGTAGAACATCGGCAGGGTGTGCTTGGCGATCCAGGTGATCTGCTTCCGGGTCATGCCCTGCAGCACGAACAGGTTGAACCCGACCGGCGGCGTGATCTGCGCCATCTCGACCACGAGGACGAGGAAGATCCCGAACCAGATCAGGTCGATCCCGGCCTTGTCCACCGTCGGCAGGAGCACGCCCATGGTGAGCACGACCATCGAGATGCCGTCGAGGAAGCAGCCGAGGATGATGAAGAACACCATCAGCGCCATCAGCAGCCAGAACTGCGAGAGGCCGAGGGAGCTAATCCACTCCGCGAGGTGGCGCGGCAGCCCGATGTAGCCCATCGCCAGGGTGAGGAAGGACGCCCCGGCGAGGATCAGCGCGATCATGCAATAGAGGCGCGTGGCGCCGAGCAGGCTGGTGCGGAAGGTGTCCCAGGTCAGCGAGCGCTGCGCCGCGGACACGACGAGCGAGCCGACCACCCCCAACGCCGCCGCCTCGGTCGCCGTCGCGATCCCGGTGTAGATCGACCCGAGCACGAGCAGGATCAGGACCACCACCGGGATCAGGTTGCGCGAGGCATAGACCTTCTGCGCGAAGGGGGTGCGCTCGGTCGGCGCCGGCACCTGGTCCGGGTTGAGCAAGGCCCACAGCATCACGTAGCCCATGAAGAGGGCCGCGTGGACGATTCCGGGCACGATCCCGGCGATGAAGAGGCGCGCGATCGACACCTCGGCCGTCACGCCGTAGACGATCATGATGATCGACGGCGGAATGAGCAGGCCGAGCGTGCCCGCGCCGGCGAGCGTCCCGATCACCTTCTCGTCCGGGTAGCCGCGCGCCTTGAGCTCGGGCAGCGTCATCTTCCCGATCGTGGCGCAGGTGGCGGCGGAGGACCCCGACACCGCGGCGAAGATCGCGCAGCCGATGATGTTGGTGTGCAGCAGCCGGCCGGGGAGGCGCTCCATCCACGGCGCGAGGCCGCGGAACATGTCCTCCGAGAGCCGCGTGCGGAAGAGGATCTCGCCCATCCAGATGAAGAGCGGGAGCGCAGTGAGCGTCCAGCTCGACGACGAGCCCCAGATCGTCACCGCCATCGCGTCGCCGACCGGTCGCGTCGTGAAGAGCTCCATGCCGATGAACGCGACGCCGACCAGCGCAAGCCCGATCCAGACCCCGGTCCCGAGCAGCAGGAAGAGCGCTGCGACCAGGAGCGCGGTGACCGCGAAGTCGCTCATTCGATTCGCGCCGGCTCGTCGCCGGGGGCCGCCTTGACGCCGTCGCGCAGCACGGCGACGAACGCATCCACGACCGCAATCAGCAGGATCACCGTCCCGGCCGCCATGGCGAGCTGCGGAATCCAGAGCGGCGTGGCGTCGTTGGCGGTGGAGATGTCGTTGAACGCCCGCGACTGCCAGACGAGCCGCACGCTGTAGAAGGCGAGGATCGCGGCGAGCGCGACGGCGATGACGTGGCACCAGACCTCGAGCGCCCGGCGCGCGGCCGCGGGCACGTGGCCGAGGAGCAGCGTGACGCGGATGTGCTCGTTCCGGCGCAGGGTGTAGGCGAGGGCGAGGAAGCCGCACGCGGCCATGCAGTAGCCGGCGTACGCGTCGGTGCCGCGCACGTGGAAGTCGAACAGGCGGCCGAAGATCCCGAGCAGCACGAAGACGAGCGTGCCGACCATGCAGAGCGCCGCCAGCCAGCCCGCGGCGTCGTAGAGTCGGTCGAGCGACGCTCTCATGCCCCGAAGATCATCGCGATCGCAGGCGTCCCGGGACCGGCGCCGCGCCCGGGTCGCCGGCGCACGTCACGCGCGGCGACCCGCGTCGCTCACATCTTGCGGTATGCGTCGACGACGGTCTTGCCGTCGGCGCCGGCCTTGTCGAGCCACTCCTTGAGCATCGTGTCCCCGATCTTCCCGAGGTCGGACTTGAACTGCGGGGACGGGGCGGCGACGTTCATGCCGTTCTTCTTCAGCTGCTCCAGGTACCAGCCGGTCTTCTCCTCGGAGAGCTTCCAGCCGCGCGACTCGGCCGCCGCCGCCGCCTTGAGCACCGCCTCCTGCGTCCCCTTGTCCAGGGCGTCGAACGCCCGTTTGTTCACGATGATCGCGTTCTTCGGCAGCCAGGCCTGCGCGTCGTAGAAGTTCTTCACGTGCTCGAAGATCTTCGTGTCGTACCCGGTCGCGCCGGAGGAGATCATCGAGTCCATCGCGCCGGTGGCGAGCGCCTGCGCCACCTCGGCGGCCTGGATGGTGACCGGCTGCGCGCCGACCAGCTCGCCGATGCGGGCGGTCTGCGGGCTGTAGGAGCGCCACTTGAGCCCCTTCATGTCGGCCACGCTCGCGAGCGCCTTCTTCGAGTACACGCCCTGCGGCGGCCAGGGCACCGTGAACAGCAGCATCATGCCCTGCGCTCCGAGCTTCGCGTCCAGCGTCTTGCGCGAGGCCTTGTACAGCTTCAGCGCGTCGGCGTAGCTCGTCGCGAGGAAGGGCACCCCGTCGAGCCCGTACAGCGGGTCCTCGTTGGAGAAGTTGACGAGCAGGATCTCGCCCGCCTGCGCCTGGCCGCCCTGCACCGCGCGCTTGATCTCGGGCGCCTTGAAGAGCGAGGCGCCCGGGTGCACCGTGATCTTCAGCTTGCCGCCGGTCGCCTTGTCGACGTCGTTGGCGAACTGCTGGATGTTCTCGGTGTGGAAGTTGGTCGCCGGGTACGCGGTCGGCAGGTCCCACTTGGACTGCGCGTGCGCCGCGCCGAGCGCGCCGGCGGCGAGCGCCGCGGCCAGGAACTGGCGGGTGTTCATCGGGTCTTCCTCCTCGGGAAAGCGGCGGCTAGAGTACCCAAATTCCCCCCCCGGCACAATTCGGCGACGGCGGTGCGCCCGCGCCGCTCGCTCGCGTCCCCGCCCGCGGTCCGCGCGGCCGGCTGACGGCACGCGCGGTCCCGCCGCGGCGCTACGCCGGACCGGCGCCGACGAGCGCGCGCACGCAGTCGCCGAGGGCGAGTGCGGCCGTCAGGCCCGGCGACTCGATGCCGAACAGGTGCACCAGCCCCGGCACGCCGTGCTCGCGCGGCCCCTGTAGGACGAAGTCCGCGGCCGGCGCGCCCGGCCCGACGATCTTCGGGCGGATGCCGGCGTAGGCGGGCGCGAGGCGTCCGTCGCGCAAGCCGGGCCAGTACTCGCGGATGGCGGCGTAGAAGCCGTCGGCGCGGCGCGGATCGACGTCGTAGTCGATGCGGTCGACCCACTCCACGTCCGGTCCGAAGCGCGCCTGCCCGCCGAGGTCGATGGTGATGTGGACGCCGAGCCCGGCCTCGTTCGGCATCGGGTACACGAGGCGGGAGAACGGCGAGGACCCGGCGAGCGAGTAGTAATTGCCCTTCGCGTAGTACGCGGACGGGACGTGCGCCGCCGGAAAACCCTGGATGGACGCGGCGACGCGCGGCGCGTGCAGCCCCGCGGAGTTGACGACCGTGCGCGCGAGCACGCGCATCGGCTCGGCGCCACCGACCTCGAGCACGACGCCCTCGTCGCGCACGCTGCCGCGCTCGAGCGGGCTCCTGAACGCGATCGCCGCGCCGTGGGCCTCGGCATCGCCCCGGAGCGCGAGCATGAAGGCGTGGCTGTCGATGATCCCGGTCGATGGCGAGAGATAGGCGGCGACGCATTGGAGCGCCGGCTCGAGCGCGCGCGCCTCGGCGCCGGTGAGGCGCTGCAGATCGGTCACGCCGTTGGCGTCGGCCTGCGCCTTGATCGCCTCGAGCTTGGACAGCTGACCTTCCGCGGTCGCGACGAGCAGCTTTCCGCACCGGCGGTGCGGGACGCCGCGCTCGGCGCAGTAGGCGTAGAGGGCGCGCTTGCCCGCGACGCAGAGGCGCGCCTTGAGCGAGCCGGGCGGGTAGTAGATGCCGGCGTGAATCACCTCGCTGTTGCGCGAGCTGGTCTCGGTCCCGATCGCCTCCGCGGCCTCCAGGACGACCACCTCGCGCCCGGCGAGCGCGAGGGCCCGCGCCACCGCGAGCCCCACGACGCCTGCCCCGACGACGATGGCGTCGACTCGTTCCATGCGGCGATTGTAGCGGCGGCGTGTTGCCGGAACGGCGAACTCGATATCATTCGCTCCCATGTCAACCCTGGCCGTCGAATCCGCCCGATGAACCCGCGCGTGCCGATTCGCCGTGGGGAGCACGCCGGCCCGACCGCCGGCCTCGCCCCGGGCCGGGTGCAGGCGAACCTCGTCGTGCTGCCCGCCGCGCTCGCCCCCGACTTCAGCCGGTTCTGCGCGCTCAATCCCAAGCCCTGCCCGCTGCTCGCCGAGACGCAGCCGGGCGACCCGGGCTTCCCCGCACTCGGGGCGGACATCGACGTGCGTACCGACCTGCCGCGCTACCGCGTTTTCCGCGACGGCGAGCTCGTGGACGAACCCACCGACATCCGCGGGTACTGGCGCGACGATCTCGTCGCCTTCGCGATCGGCTGCTCGTTCTCCTTCGAGCAGGCGCTGCTCGAGGCGGGGATCCGCCTGCGCCACGTCGACACCGGGAAGAACGTCAGCATGTACCGCACCAGCGTCGACACGCTGCCTGCGGGTCCGTTCCACGGCCCGCTCGTCGTGTCGATGCGGCCGCTGCGCCCCGCCGAGGCCATCCGCGCCGTCGAGATCACCGCGCGCTATCCGCGCGTGCACGGCGCGCCGGTGCACATCGGCCTGCCGGAGGCGATCGGCATCCGCGATCTCGCGCGCCCCGACTGGGGCGACCCGACCGAGGTCCGGTCCGACGAGCTGCCGGTGTTCTGGGCCTGCGGGGTGACGCCGCAGGCGGCGATCGCGCTCGCGAAGCCCGCGCTCTGCATCACGCATGCGCCCGGCCACATGCTGATCACCGATCTCGCCAACAGCCAGCTCGCGCAACACTGACCAGGAGAGGTCCATGAAAGCCGCACTCGCCGCACTCGCCGTCGCATCGTTCGCCGCCGCGCCCGCGCAGGCGCAGGACCTGCCGAAGACCCAGCTCAAGGTGGTCGGCTCGATCTCGAGCCTGCCCCCCTACAGGGAGTTCGAGGTGCCGTTCTGGACCAAGACCCTGGCCGAGAAGTCGAACGGCGCGATCACCGCGGAGATCAAGGGGTTCAACGAGATGGGCCTGAAGGGGCCGGAGGTGCTGCGGCTGATGAGCACCGGCGCGCTCGAGATCGGCGCGACCGTGCTCGCCTATCTCGCCGCCGACGACGCCACCTTCGAGGCGGTGGACATCGCGGGCCTGCTCACCGACGTCGACTCCGCGCGCAAGGCGACCGACGCCTCGAAGGCGATGTACGCGAAAGTCATGCAGAAGTTCGGCGTGAAGCTGCTCGGCATCGGCACCTACCCGGCGCAGGTCATCTACTGCAATGCCGAGCTGAACGGGCTCGCCGACGTGAAGGGCAAGAAGGTGCGCGTCGCCGGCCGCTCGCAGTCCGAGCTCGTGCAGGCGCTCGGCGGGACGCCGGTCACGATGGCCTTCGGCGAAGTCGTCCCCGCGATGCAGAACAAGACAGTCGACTGCGGCATCACCGGGACGCTTTCGGGCAACCTCGCGAAGTGGAACGAAGTGTCGACGCATCTCGTCGCGCTGCCGGTGAGCTGGGGCCAGATCGCGTACGCCACCAACGCGAAGACCTGGGAGCGGCTCGATCCGCGCGTGCGCGCAGTGATCGAGACCGAGGTGAAGGGCCTCGAGAAGAACATCTGGGACGCCGCGGCCTACCACACCGCGCAGGGGCTAGCGTGCAACGCCGGCACCGACGAGTGCAAGATCGGAACCAAGGGCAGGATGAAGGTGATCCAGCCGAGCGCCGCCGACCGCGCGCTCCTGAAGAAGGTCGTCGACGAGACGATGCTGCCCAAGTGGGCGGCACGCTGCAGCGCCGACTGCGTCGCCGACTTCAACCAGACGATCGGCAAGACGGTCGCGGTCGCCGCCAAGAAGTAGCCCGCTTGCTCGATCGCGCCCTCGCGGCCGCCGACTGGCTCAGCCTGCGCGCGGTGTGGGCGGGCGGCGTGCTGCTGCTCGTCGCGGCGTTCACCGTCTCGGTGGACGTGATCGCGCGCAAGCTCTTCGCGGTCTCGCTCGGCGGCGCCGACGAGCTGTCGGGCTACGCGTTCGCGATAGGGAGCGCCTGGGCTTTTCCGTTCGCGCTGTTGCGCCGGGCGAACGTCCGCGTGGACGCGCTCTACCAGCATCTCCCGTCGCGGCTCTGCGCGGTGCTCGACGTCCTGGCGATCGCCGCGCTCGCCGTGTTCGCGATGTTCCTCGCTCGTTACGGCTGGGACGTGATGGCGACTTCGTGGACGCTTGCGTCGCGGTCCAACAGCGCGCTCAAGGTGCCGCTCTGGATCCCGCAGGCACTTTGGGTCGCGGGACTCGTGCTGTTTCTCGCGACGCTCGCGCTCGTGATTGCGCGCGCGCTCAGAGCGCTGCTCGGGGGCGACTGGGTCTGGATTCAGGGAACGCTGGGGGCGCGCAGCGTGGTCGAGGAGGCCGAGGACGAGGCGGCGTACGCGCGCGCCCTCGAGCGGGAGCCCCGATGATCGGCACGGCTTTCCTCACGCTGCTCGTCCTGATGGCGCTGGCCATCCCGGTGGCGGCGACGCTCGGCCTCCTCGGGCTGGTGCTCGAGGCCGCCTACTCGCAGCTGCCGCTCATCCGTGCGATGGGCGAGGTGTCCTGGTCGGCCTCCAACGAGTTCCTGCTCGTGTCGGTGCCGCTGTTCATCCTGCTCGGGGAGATCCTGCTGCGCGCGGGGTTCGCGGAGCGGATGTACGGATCGCTCATCCAGTGGGTCTCGTGGCTTCCCGGCGGGCTGATGCACTCCAACGTGGCGACCTGCGGCATCTTCGCCGCGACCTCCGGTTCGAGCGTGGCGACCGCGGCGACCGTCGGCACGGTCGCGCTGCCGCAGGCGCGCCGCTACGGCTACAACGAGCGCGTGTTTCTCGGCACGCTCGCCGCCGGCGGCACCCTCGGCATCCTGATCCCGCCGTCGATCAACATGATCATCTACGCCGTGCTGACCAACACCTCGGTGCCGAAGCTCTACCTCGCCGGCATCGTGCCCGGGATCCTGCTGACGCTGCTCTTCATGGCGGTCGTCGTGCTCCTGTGCGTGGCGCGCCCGTCCTGGGGCGGGCAGCGCGTCACCGCGACCTGGCCGGAGCGCGTGCGCGGGCTCGCGCACCTCCTGCCCCCGGCCGGAATCTTCCTTGTGGTCGTGGGTTCGATCTACGTCGGCATCGCCACGCCCACCGAAGCCGCCTCGCTCGGCGTGCTTGCGTCCCTCGCGCTGGCGTGGTGGAACCGGCGGCTGTCGCGCACGATGCTGCGCGACGCGCTCGAGGGAACGATGAAGACCACCGCCATGGTGATGCTCATCATTCTCGCGGCCTATTTCCTGAACTTCGTGATGTCGGGGATCGGCCTCACGACGGCGCTCACCGGCTTCATCGAGGGTCTCGGCCTCCCGCCCGCCTGGATGCTGCTCGCGGTGGTGGTGTTCTACGTGGTGCTCGGCTGCTTCATGGAGACGCTGTCGATGATGATCACGACCATCCCGATCATCGCGCCGATCATGTTCAAGCTGGGCTACGACCCGATCTGGTTCGGGATCGTCGTCATCCTGCTGATCGAGACGGCGCTCGTCACCCCGCCGGTCGGCCTGAACCTGTTCGTCGTGCAGAACCTGCGGCGCAGCGGCTCGATGAACGACGTCATCATCGGCACGGCGCCGTTCATCGCGGCGCTCTTTGCGATGCTCGCGCTCCTCGCCGCGTTCCCGGGCCTCGCGACCTGGCTGCCCGCGGTGGTGGGATGAGCCGCTGGGAATTCTGGATCGACCGCGGCGGGACCTTCACCGACGTCGTCGCGCGCACGCCGCAGGGCGCGCTCGTCGCCCACAAGCTGCTGTCGGACAACCCCGAGGCCTATCCCGACGCCGCCATCGCGGGCATCCGCCACCTGCTCGGGCTGGGGCCGGGGGCGCCGGTTCCCGGCGAACGGATCGCGGCGGTCAAGATGGGCACCACGGTCGCCACGAACGCGCTGCTCGAGCGCAAGGGCGAGCTGACGGTGCTCGCGATCACGCGCGGCTTCCGCGACGCGCTGCGCATCGCGTACCAGAACCGGCCGCGCCTGTTCGACCGCCGCATTGCGCTGCCCGAGCTGCTGCACGCGCACGTGATCGAGGTCGACGAGCGCGTCGGCGCGCGCGGCGAGCTGCTCGTCCCGCTCGACGAGGCGGCGGCGCGGCGCGACCTGCAGGCGGCCTACGACGCCGGCTACCGCTGCGTGGCGATCGTGCTGATGCACGGGTACCGTTTCGGCGCGCACGAGGCGCGGGTGGCCGCGCTCGCGCGCGCGGTCGGCTTCGCGCAGGTGTCGGTGTCGCACGAGGTGAGCCCGCTGATGAAGCTCGTCCCGCGCGGCGACACCACCGTCGTCGACGCGTACCTCTCGCCCATCCTGCGCCGCTACGTGGACCAGGTGGCGGGCGAGCTGGCCGGCGTGCGCGTGATGTTCATGCAGTCGAGCGGCGGACTCACCGACGCGCGCCGGTTCCAGGGCAAGGACTCGATCCTGTCGGGGCCCGCCGGCGGCATCGTCGGCGTGGTGCGTACCGCCCAGGCCGCGGGGTTCGACCGCATCATCGGCTTCGACATGGGCGGGACCTCGACCGACGTGTCGCACTTCGCGGGCGAGTTCGAGCGCGCGTTCGAGACCCAGGTGGCCGGCGTGCGCATGCGCGCGCCGATGATGGCGATCCATACCGTCGCCGCGGGCGGCGGATCGATCCTGCACTTCGACGGGGCGCGCTATCGCGTCGGCCCCGACTCGGCCGGGGCCAACCCCGGGCCCGCGTGCTACCGGCGCGGCGGACCGCTCGCGGTCACCGACGCGAACGTGATGCTCGGCAAGATCCAGGCCGATTTCTTTCCGGCCGTGTTCGGGCGCGCCGGCGACGCGCCGATCGACGTCGAGGTGGTGCGCCGCAAGTTCGCCGCGCTCGCCGCGGAGATCCGCGCGGCCACCGGCGACGCGCGCAGCCCGGAAGCGGTCGCGGAGGGGTTCGTCGCGATCGCGGTCGGGAACATGGCCAACGCGATCAAGCGGATCTCGGTGCAGCGCGGCTACGACGTCACCGGGTACACGCTGTGCACCTTCGGCGGGGCCGGGGGGCAGCACGCGTGCGCGGTGGCCGACGCGCTCGGCATGCGGCGCGTGTTCATCCACCCGCTCGCCGGCGTGCTGTCGGCGTACGGGATGGGTCTCGCCGACGTCACCGCGATGCGCGAGCAGGCGGTCGAGCTGCGGCTCGAGGACGCGGCCGTGCCGCAGCTCGAAGCGGCGCTCGCGCGGCTCGCGGCCGCGGCGCGCGACGAGGTGCGCGGCCAGGGAATCGAGGACGCCCGGATCCGGGTCGTCCGCCGGGCGCACCTGCGCTACGAAGGCACCGATTCCGCGCTCGTCGTCGAGTTCGGCGACCGCGCGGCGATGACCGCCCGCTTCGAGACCGCCTACCGGCAGCGGTTCTCGTTCCTGATGCCGGATCGCGCGCTCCTCGTCGAGGCCGTTGCGGTCGAGGCGATCGGCGCCGGCGTCGCAACCGCGGAGCCGGGGGGAGGGGCGGCGCCGCGCGCCGGCCCGGCCGAGGCGGCGGCGCGGGT
>JAGVSZ010000155.1 GCA_019137045.1 Betaproteobacteria bacterium | reverse complement strand
GGCTCGGCCTGGGCGGCCGGCGGCTGGACGCGCTGCGCGCGCCGGCGCGCGCGATGCTGGACGAGGTCGGGCTGGGCACGCTCGCCGGCGCGCCGGCCGACGCGATCAGCCACGGCGACCGCAAGCGCCTCGAGTTCGGCATGGTCCTCGCGACGCGCCCGCGGCTGCTGCTGCTCGACGAGCCCACCGCGGGCATGGGCCTCGCCGAGCGCGGCGCGCTGATGGAGATGATGATGCGGCACGTCGCCGCGCGCGGGATCACGCTGCTGTTCGTGGAGCACGACATCGACATCGTGTTCCGCTTCGCCGACCTGATCACGGTGATGGCGCGCGGCCGCACCTTCGCCGAGGGCACGCCGGCCGAGATCGCCGCGGACCGCGCGGTGCAGGACGCGTACCTCGGCGCGCGGCACTGACCATGCTCGAGATCCGCGACCTGCACGCCGCCTACGGGCGCAGCGCGGCGCTGCACGGGGTGAACCTCGCGGTCGCGCCCGGGGAGGTGGTGTGCCTGATCGGGCGCAACGGCGTGGGCAAGACGAGCACCCTGCGCGCGGTGGTCCAGGAGCTGGTGCACGTCACCGGCGGGGCGGTGCTGCACGAGGGCGTCAGCCTGGTCGGCCTCGCGCCGCACCAGGTGATCGGGCGCGGCATCGGCTACGTGCCGGAGGACCGCCGCGTGTTCGCGAGCCTGACGGTGGCGGAGAACCTGCGCGTGCCGGCGCGCGCGCCGCGCGGCGCGGCCTCACGCTGGACGATCGACGCCGTCTACGACCTGTTCCCCCAGCTGCGCGAGTACCGCGGCCGCGTCGCCGGCGTCATGAGCGGCGGGGAGCAGCAGATGCTCTCGATCGCCCGCTCGCTCCTCACCAACCCGCGCCTGCTCCTGCTCGACGAGCCGCACGAGGGCCTCGCCCCCAAGGTGGTGGACGAGATCATCGCCGCGCTCCTCAGGCTGAAGGGCGAGGGGGTCTCGATGCTCGTCTCGGAGCAGTCGGTGCGCACGATCAAGGCCTGCGCCGACCGCGTGTACGTCATCGACCGCGGCGTCACGGTGTACGAGGGCACGCCCGCGCAGTTCGAGGCCGACCCGGACATCG
This sequence comes from Betaproteobacteria bacterium, assembly GCA_019137045.1. Classification (GTDB taxonomy): domain Bacteria; phylum Pseudomonadota; class Gammaproteobacteria; order Burkholderiales; family SG8-39; genus JAGVSZ01. The sequence goes on along the minus strand of JAGVSZ010000155.1, from coordinate 23,783 downwards.
CCCGGCGCTACCTGATGGTCGCGGAGCAGGGCGGCTGAGGTGTTCGAGCGCGCGGTCGCGATGCGCTACACTCGGGCCGCGGATCCGGGAGCACGCCGCGGCGCGCCGCGCGGCGCCGCTGGCGCGGGCCGCGCGCTGCCTGTCTCCTTCCACGATCTTTGCGCAAGGATGCCCCGATGATCCTGAACGACGAACAGCGCATGGCGCGCGACACCGCGCGCGAGTTCGCCCGCCGCGAGCTCGCGCCGCACTCGGCCGAGTGGGACCGCACCGCGACCTTCCCGCGCGCCGCGGTGCAGGCGCTCGGGGCGCTCGGGTTCATGGGCGTCACCGTGCCGCCGGAGTGGGGCGGGGCCGGCCTCGACTACGTCGCCTACTCGCTCGCGCTCGAGGAGGTGGCCGCCGGCGACGGCGCGGTGTCGACGGTGATGAGCGGGCACAACTCCGTCGGGTGCATGCCGCTCCTCGAGTACGGCAGCCCGGCGCAGAAGGAGAAGTACCTGAAGCCGATGGCGCGCGGGAAGATGCTGTCCGCGTTCTGCCTGACCGAGCCGCAGGGCGGGTCCGACGCCTCCGGGCTGCGCACGCGCGCGACCCGCACCGCGGACGGCTGGGTGCTGAACGGCACGAAAGTGTTCATCACCAGCGGCAGCACCGCGGAGGTCGCGCTCGTGTTCGCGGCGTCCGACCCGGCCGCGGGCAAGCGCGGCATCAGCGCGTTCATCGTCGAGACCGCCAACCCCGGCTACAAGGTGGCGCGGGTCGAGAAGAAGATGGGCCAGAACGCCTCGGACACCTGCGAGATCGTCCTCGAGGATGCGCGCCTTCCCGCCGACGCGCTGCTCGGCACCGAGGGCGGCGGCTACCGCATCGCGCTCGCGAATCTGGAGGGCGGGCGCATCGGCATCGCCTCCCAGTGCATCGGCATGGCGCGCGCGGCGCTCGAGATCGCGCTCGGCTACGCGCGCGAGCGCATCACCTTCGGCAAGCCGATCATCGAGCACCAGGCGGTGGCGTTCCGGCTCGCCGACATGGCCACCTCCATCGAGGCCGCCCGGCAGCTCGTGCACCACGCGGCGGCGCTGCGCAGCGCCGGGCTGCCGTGCCTCAAGGAGGCGTCGATGGCGAAGCTCTTCGCCTCCGAGATGGCCGAGCGCGTGTGCTCGGACGCGCTCCAGACGCTCGGCGGCTACGGCTACGTCGCCGACTACGGCGTCGAGCGCATCTACCGCGCGGTGCGCGGGGCGAAGATCTACGAGGGCACGAACGACATCCAGCACCTCGTGATCAGCCGGGCGATCGCGGGCGAGTGACCGCGCGCGCGCGGCCGAGCTGAGGCGTCGATGCAGGCTGTCCGGGTGCTGCGCTTCGGGGAGCCCGAGGACCTCGCGCTGGTCGAGGTCCCGGCGCCGGCGCCCGGGCCGGACGAGGTCCTGATCGAGGTGCACGCGTGCGGCGTGAACTTCCCCGACCTGCTGGTCGCGCGCGGCGAGTACCAGATCCTCGCGCCGCTGCCCTTCAGCCCGGGCAAGGAGGTCGCGGGCATCGTGCGTTCGGTGGGCGCGGGCGTGACCGCGCTCGCGCCCGGCCAGCGCGTCGCCGCGCAGGTCGAGAACGGCGGCTACGTGGAGCAGCTCGTCGTGCGCGCGGCGACGGTGTACCCGCTCCCCGACGGGATGGATTTCGCGACCGGCGCGGCCCTCGGGCTCACCTATCTCACCGCGCACTTCGCGCTCGTCGAGCACGGCCGCTTCCGCCCCGGCGAGTGGGTGCTCGTGACCGGCGCGAGCGGCGGGGTGGGGAGCGCGGCCGTGCAGCTCGCCAAGGCGCTCGGCGGCCGCGTGCTGGCGGGCGTCGGGACCGCGTCGAAGGCGGACTTCGTGCGCGCGCTGGGGGCGGACGCGGTGATCGACCTCGCGCGCGGCGGGCTGCGGGACGGCCTGCGCGCGGAGGTGCGCGCGCTGACCGGCGGGCACGGCGCCGACGTGGTGGTCGAGAACGTCGGGGGCGAGGTGTTCGAGGCCTGCCTGCGCGCGCTCGCGTGGTCCGGCCGCATCGTCGTGGTGGGGTTCGTCGGCGGCGCGTTCCCGACCCTCCGCGCGAACTATCTCCTGATCAAGAACATCACCGCCTCGGGCCTGCACTGGAGCGACTACCGCGAGCGCGACCCGGCGTGGGTGCGGCGCGTGCAGGAGGCGCTCCACGACCTGTGGCGCGAGGGCAAGCTGAAGCCCGCGGTCGCCGCGGTCTACCCGCTCGAGCACTCCTCCTCGCCACCCGGGCCGGCGTCGCCGGCGGGCTCGCGCTGCGCGCGCCCGATTGACGGCGGGTCCCGGCCGGCCGCGCCGGGAGCGGGCACGGGCGAGGCGGCGACCGGTTCGGGGGAGCGAAGGAGGAGAGCATGGCGTTCGAGATCTACCTGTCCGAGGCGCGCCGGCGCGCGGAGCAGGCGCGCGGCCTGTGGCCGAACCGGATCCTGACCGACTACCTGGACGCGGCGGTCGGGGCGCGTCCCGAACAGGTCGCGATCACGGGCACGAACAGCGCCACCGGCGAGCGGACCACGCTCACCTACGCCGCGCTCGCCCGGCGCGTGGAGCGGATCGCGCTCGGGCTCGCGGCGCTCGGCGTGCAGCCGGGCGAGGTGGTGTCGTTCCAGCTGCCGAACTGGTGGCAGTACCCGGCGCTCTACCTCGCGTGCGTGCGCATCGGTGCGGTCGCGAACCCGCTGATGCCGATCTTCCGGCAGCGCGAGCTGCGCTACATGCTGAACTTCGCCGAGTCGCGCGTGGTGATCGTGCCCGCGCGCTACCGCGATTTCGACTACGCCGCGATGCTCGCGGAGATCCGGCCGGACCTCACGACCGTGCGCCACGGGTTCGTGGTCGGCGGCGAGGGCGCGCAGTCCTTCGAGCGGCACTTCCTCGAGCGCGCGTGGGAGCAGGAGGCCGACGCCCGCGCGCTCTTCGCGGCGCGGCGGCCGGACCCGAACGCGCTCACCGAGCTGCTCTACACCTCGGGCACGAGCGGGGAGCCGAAGGCGGTCATGCACGTCTCCAACACCCTGCTCGCCATGGCGCTGCGGTACATCGACTGGGTGCGGCTCACCCCGCGCGACGTCGTGTTCATGGCCTCGCCCCTCGCGCACCAGACCGGGTTCGTGTACGGGATGACGATCCCGGTGGTGCTCGGGACCACGCTCGTCCTGCAGGACGTCTGGTCCGCCCCGGACGCCGCGCGGCTCATCCAGGCCGAGGGCGCCACCTTCACCATGGCCTCGACGCCGTTCCTGTCCGACCTGGCCGGCAACGAGGCGGTGACCCGGGAGGCGGTGAAGACGCTGCGCACGTTCGTGTGCGCGGGCGCGCCGATCCCGAGCGTGATCGTGCAGAAGGCGACCGAGCGGCTGGGCATCGAGGTGCTCTCGTGCTGGGGCATGACCGAGAACGGGGCGGTGACGATCGCCCGCCCGGGCGACCCGCCGGAGAAGATCTTCGGCACCGACGGGCGCGCCATCGGCGGCATGGAGGTGCGCGTGGTGGACGCGGACGGGGCCCCGGCGCCGACCGGCACGGTCGGCCGCCTGCAGGCGCGCGGCACGTTCACCTTCGTCGGCTACCTGAAGAAGCCGGAGCTCAACGCCTGGGACGAGGAAGGCTGGTTCGAGACGGGCGACCTCGCGCGCATGGACGCGGACGGCTACATCCGCATCACCGGCCGCACCAAGGACGTGATCATCCGCGGCGGCGAGAACGTTCCCGTCGTCGAGATCGAGAACGTGCTGTACCGCCACCCCAAGGTGCAGGACGTGGCGGTGGTGGCGATGCCCGATCCGCGGCTCGGCGAGCGCGCCTGCGCGTTCGTGGTGCCGCGCGCGGGCGAGCGCCCCACCTTCGAGGAGCTGACCGCCTTCCTGGCGCAGGAGGGAATGGCCAAGAACTACTGGCCCGAGCGCGTCGAGCTGGTGGAGGCGATGCCGCGCACCCCCTCGGGCAAGATCCAGAAGTTCAAGCTGCGCGAGGCGGCGGCGCGGTTCGGCCCCGGGGCGCAATGACCTACCGCAACCTCCTCGTCGAGCGCGCCGACGGCCTGGCGGTCGTCACGCTCAACCGCCCGGAGAAGATGAACCCGCTCGACGGGGGCATGGTGCGCGAGCTGCGCGAAGCGGCCGCCGCCCTCGAGCGCGACGCGGACACGGGCGTGGTGATCGTCACCGGCGCGGGCCGGGCGTTCTCCGCCGGCGGCGACCTCGCCGGCTACCTGAAGCTCTACCGCTCGCCGGTCGAGTTCCGCGCGTTCCTGCAGGCCTTCCACGACCTGCTCGCGGCGCTCGAGGCCTCGGCGAAGATCTACCTCGCCGCCGTGAACGGCTACTGCGTCGCGGGCGGGCTGGAGCTCGTGCTCGCGTGCGACCTGGTGCTGGCCGGGGAGGGCGCGCAGATCGGCGACGGCCACCTCAACTTCGGCCAGCTCCCCGGGGCGGGCGGCTCGCAGCGGCTGCCGCGCGCGATCGGCGTCCTGCGCGCGAAGCGCCTGATGTTCTCCGGCGAGCTCCTGCCCGCGCGCGAGTGCGAGCGCATCGGGCTGGTCGGCGAGGTGGTCCCCGACGCGCAGCTCATGGCGCGGGCGCGGGAGATCGCCGCCCGCCTGCTCGCCGGCAGCCGCACGGGGCTCACCGGGATGAAGCGCCTGGTGAACGCCGGCATGGAGGGGTCGCTCGCGGCGGGCCTCGCCCTGGAGATGGACTACGTGCACCGCTACGCCACGACCGACCCGGACGCGACCGAGGGCCTGCTCGCCTTCGCCGCGAAGCGCCGGCCGGTCTACCGGAAGGGCGGAGCGGGCTAGGGCGAGGCGGCGCGATGTGGACGCTGCGCGACCGGTACTGCATCGCCGGCATCGGCGAGACCGCCTATACGAAGGCGTCGGGGCGGACGGTGCTCGACCTCGCCTCCGAAGCGTGCCTCAAGGCGGCCGCGGACGCCGGACTCGCGCCCGAGGCCATCGACGGCATCGTGAGCTTCCACTTCAACGACTCGGTGCCGGCGACCGCGGTCGCGACCAGCCTCGGGATTCCGGCCGTCCGGTACGCGGTCGATTTCGCGGGCGGCGGCAACGCGGCGAACCTGATCGTGCTCGCCGCGGCGGCCGCCATCGAGGCGGGGCTCGCGACCAGCGTCCTGTGCTACCGCGCGATGAACGGCCGCTCGGGCTTCCGCCTCGGCGGCGGGCGCGAGCTCTCGGCGCGCGGCGTCACCCAGTTCACCGCGCCGTTCGGCTGGGTCACCTATCCCCAGGCGATGGCGATGTGGTGCCGGCGGCACATGCTCGCGTACGGCACCACCAGCGAGCAGCTCGCGGCGGTGGCGATCACCTGCCGCGCGAACGCGGCGCTCAACGAGCGCGCGATGCAGCGCGCGCCGATCACGCTCGACGACTACCTCGGCTCGCGCATGATCGTGGAGCCGTTCCGGATGCTCGACATCTGCCTCGAGAGCGACGGCGCGTGCGCGGTCCTGGTGACCGCCGCGGCGCGCGCGCGCGACCTGGCGCAGCGGCCGGTGTACATCCTGGGCGGCGCCTACGGCGGCGGGCCGAACCAGGGCGACGACCTCTTCGACGCGCTGCGCTGGCCCGACCACGCGCACAACTACAGCCGGTACATCGCCGCCGACCTCTGGCGCAGCGCCGGGGTGGGGCCGGGCGACGTGGACGTGGCCGAGATCTACGACTGCTTCACCTACAGCGTGCTCATGCAGCTCGAGGGCTTCGGCTTCTGCGGCGAAGGCGAGGGCGGGCCGTTCGTGCAGGACGGGCGCATCGCGCGCGACGGCGCGCTCCCGGTCAACACGCACGGCGGGCTGCTCTCCGAGGCCTACATCCACGGCCTGAACCACGTGCTCGAGGCGGTGCGCCAGCTGCGCGGCGCGGCGGGCGCACGCCAGGTGCCCGGCGCGGAGATCGCTTTCACGAGCGCCGGCGCGATGACGTGCGGCAGCGCGATGGTGCTGCGGCGCTAGGGCCATGGGCGACTACGCGCAGCCGCTCCCGGTTCCCGACCCCGACTCGGCGCCGTTCTGGGCCGCCTGCCGCGAGCACCGGCTCGTGCTCCAGAAGTGCGCGGCGTGCGGCGCGGTCCGCTACCCGCCCGGCCCGCGCTGCCCGCGCTGCCGCGCGCGCGAGGCGGTGTGGATCGAGGCGGCCGGGCGCGGCAGGGTGTACAGCTGGATCGTGGTGAACCACCCGGTGCCGAAGGAGGTCTACGCCGCCGAGGTCCCGTACGTGGTGGCCCTGATCGAGCTGGACGAAGGGGTGCGCATGGCGAGCAACATCGTCGGCTGCGCGCCGTCGGCGGTGCGCGGCGACCTGCGCGTCGAGGTCGTCTTCGACGACGTTGCGCCGGGCACCACGCTGCCGCGCTTCAAGCCGGCTCCGGACGAGACACGATGAAACAGACCGAACCCTTCTTCGGGCGCTCGGCCGCGCTGGCGCGGTTCGAGCGCATGACGCGCGCCGAGCTCGACGCGCTGCTCCTCGCCAAGCTGCGGCGCCAGCTCGAGCGCGCGTGGCACACGAACCCGTTCTACCGGCGCAAGCTCGAGGCGGCGCGCCTGCGCCCCGAGGGCCTGCGCACCCTCGCGGACCTGCGGCGCATCCCGCTCTCCACCAAGGACGAGTTCCTCGCCGACCAGCTGGCCGCGCCGCCGTTCGGGACGCGCCTCGGCGTGCCGCGCGCGGAAGTGGTGCTCGTCAACATGACCGGCGGCACCTCGGGCAAGGGGCAGGAGATCTACGGCCGCACCCAGCACGACGTCGCGCTGCAGGGTTTCCTCCACTACCTGCCGTGGTACATGGCCGGCCTGCGTCCGGGGCAGATGGCGCTCAACTGCGTGCCGACCGGCGGCGTCACCACCGGCGGGTGGGGGCCGCCCGAGGGCTTCCGCCTCGCGGGCGCGACCGCGGTGCACGCGGGCGGCGCCATCGGCACCGACGCGAAGGTCGACCTCCTGCAGCGGCTCGGCGAGCTGCACTTCATCTACGCCTCGACCAACTACATGCACACGCTCACCGAGGCGTTCCGCCGGCGCGGCATCCGGCCGGCGGACCTGCTTCCGATGATGCGCGGCATCTTCCTCGTCGCGGAGGGCTATCCCGCGGAATGGGCGCACGGGATCGAGGACGCGTGGCAGTGCCGCGTGCACGAGGGCTACGGCAGCACCCAGGGCGCCGGCTTCGTCTGCGCCACCTGCGAGCACGGCGCGGTGCGCGCGGACGCGCGCCGCGGCCAGATGCACCTCTTCGAATGGCTGAACTACGCCGAAGTCGTCGACCCGGACAGCGGCGAGCCGGTGGCGCCCGGGGAGGAGGGCGAGATCGTGCTCACCAACCTCGACATCCAGGGCTCGCCGGTGCTGCGCTTCGCCACGCGCGACCGGGGCCGGTGGTTCCCGCATGACGCGTGCGACTGCGGGCGGCCGTGGCACTGCATCGAGGCGGGCGGCGTGGGCCGCTACGACGACATGCTCAAGATCCGCGGCAACAACGTGTGGCCGCTGACGGTGGACCAGGTCGTCTTCGCGCACCCGGAGGTGGCCGAGTACAGCGGCCGGGTGTTCGTCGACGCGGCGGGGCGCACCGAGGTCGAGATCCGGCTCGCGCTCAAGGCCGAGGCGCTCGGCATGCCGGCGGAGGCGCAGGCGCGGCTCCTCGCCGGGATCCGCGACGGCATCAAGGACCGGACGAACGTGCTGATGACGCTGCGCGTGGTGCCGGCCGCGGAGCTGCCGGAGTACGTCTACAAGGCGCGGCGCTGGAGCGACGAGCGCAAGAGCGGCTACGCCGCGCAGCGATAGCGGAGGCGAACCGATGGACGACGAGGCGCGGATCCTGGAGACGCTCCGGCGCGAGGCCGAGCGGCTGCTCGCGAGCCCCGACGCGCTGATGCGCAGCCAGTACCAGCACCTGTACGGCCGCATCACCGCGCTGATCGCCGCGCGGGCGAGCGCGGCGCAGCCGGACGCGCCGGAGTGAGCGGGGGGGCAGGCGTGGCGCGGCTGCAGGACAGGGTGGCGATCGTGACCGGCGGCGCCTCCGGCCTCGGGGCGGCGACGGTGCGGCGCTTCGTCGCGGAAGGCGCGCGCGTGACGATCGCCGACATCGACGCGGGGCGCGGCGCGGAGCTCGCGCGCGAGCTCGGCTCCGCCGCGCACTTCGTGCGCTGCGACCACACCGAGCGCGCCCAGTGCCGCGCCGCGGTCGAGGCGACGCTCGCGCGCTTCGGCGCGCTCGACATCCTGCACAACAACGCCGGCGGGCCGTTCGCCGGCCCGGTGGAGTCCGCCGACGACGCGACGCTCGCGCGCGTGATCGGCGTCAACCTCGTGGGCGCGTTCCGGATGACGCAGGAGGCGCTCCCCGCGCTGCGCGCGGCGGGCGCACAGCGCGCGGGCGGCGCGGTGATCCTGTTCACCTCGTCGCTGCAGGGGATCAAGGCGCGGCCGAACTACACCGTCTACACCGCCTCCAAGCACGGCATCGTCGGCCTGGTGAAGGGGCTCGCGCTCGAGCTCGCGCCGGCCAACATCCGCGTGAACGCGATCTGCCCGACGGTCACCGAGACGCCGATGCTGCCGCGCTTCCTGCCCGGCATGGCCGGCGACATGGAGGAGGCGCGCCGGCGCTTTCGCGCGAGCATCCCGCTCGGCCGCATGCCCGAGCCGGTGGACACCGGCAACGCCGCGGTCTTCCTCGCCTCCGACGAGGCGCGCATGATCACCGGCATCGCGCTGCCGCTCGACGGCGGCCAGATGGCGGGCTGAGCGCGCGGGCGCGCCGTGGACGCATTCCCGTCGCTGCGCCTGGACGGACAGGTCGCGCTCGTCACCGGCGGCGGGGGCGGGCTCGGGGGCCTGGCGGCGCGCGCGTTCGCCGCGGCCGGGGCGGACGTCGTGGTGGTCGGCCGGACGGCGGCCAGCCTGGACGCGGCCGCGGAGGCGGTGCGCGCGTACGGCCGGCGCGCGGCGGCGATCGTCGCGGACGTCACGCAGAGCCGCGACGTGGACCGGATGGTCGCGCAGGCGGCGGGCGAGTTCGGGCGCATCGACATCCTGCTCAACAACGCGGGCGTCATGGCGCCGCAGACCCTGCTCGAGCTGACCGACGAGGACTGGCGCCGCGCCATGGACACGAGCGCGACCGGCGCGTTCTACTGCGCGCGCGCCGTCGCGCCGGTGATGCTGCGCCAGCGTGCGGGCGCGATCATCAACATGGGCTCGATCCTGGCGGCGCGCGGGATGGCGCGGCGCAGCGCTTACGCGGCGGCGAAGGGGGCGGTGGCGAACTTCACGCGCGCGCTCGCGCTCGAGCTCGGGCCGCACGGCATCCGGGTGAACGCCATCGGGCCGACGGTCATCGTGACCGACCTCAACCGCGAGCTGGTGCGCACGCAGCCGCAGCTCTACCAGGCGGTCCTCGACCGCACCGCGCTCGGCCGCCTCGGGGAGCCCGAGGACATCGCCGGGGCGCTCGTGTTCCTCGCCTCGCCCGCCGCGCGCTTCATCACCGGGCAGACGCTGTTCGTCGACGGCGGCTACACGGCCGGCTGAACGATCGTCACAGCGCCGGCCACACCCCGCCGGTGACGGCGAGGATCTCGCCGGTGATGTAGGCGGACTCGTCGCTCGCGAGGAAGAGCGCGGCGTTGGCGACGTCGGCCGGCTCCCCGATCCGCTGCAGCAGCGGCTTGGCCGCGTAGCGCGCCAGCTCCTCCGGCGGCATCCGGCTCACCACCGTCGTGCGGATGGTGCCGGGGGCGATGCAGTTCACGTTCACGTGCGGCGCGAGCTCGATCGCGAGCGTGCGCGTCAGCGAGGCCACCGCCGCCTTCGCCGCGCCGTAGTCCGAGGAGCCGGGCTCGCCGGCGAAGTTCATGGACGAGACGTTGACGATCTTGCCGTAGCGGCGCTCGACCATTCCCGGCGCGACGAGCCGCACGAGGTGGAAGGCCGGCTTGAGGTTGAGGCGGAAGGTGTCGTCCCAGCGCGCCTCGTCGAGCGCGCAGAGCGGCGCGAAGAGCGTCGTGCTGCGGATGCCGCCGACGACGTTGACCAGGATGTCGATGCGCCCGAAGCGGGCCATGCCCGCTTCGTACGCCGCGCGCGCCTCGTCGCGCTGCGTCACGTCGGCGCGGTGCGCGACCACCCCGGCCTCCGGCGCGAGCGCGGCCTCCACCGCCGCCTGCCCCTCCCGCAGTCGGTTGCCGGAGATCTCCGCGAGCACGAGGGACGCGCCTTCCTGCGCGAAGCGTGCGGCGATCGACCGCCCCATCGGACCGCCGGCGCCGGTGACCAGCGCGACCCGGCCGGCGAGCCGCGGCGCCCCGCTCATCCGGCCAGGGCTCGCCGCAGCTCGTCCACGGCCTCGGGGTTCACGAGGGCGGTCAGGTCGCCGGCGGGCTCGCCGGTGAGCGCCGCGCGCACCACGCGGCGCATCGTCTTCATGTTGCGGGTCTTCGGCAGCTCGGACACGAACACGACGCGGCCCGGCCGGAACGGGGCGCCGAGCCCGGCCACCACCGCGGCCGCGAGCGCGTCGGCGAGCGCCGCGCCGGCGGTCTCGCCCGGCGCGGCGACCACCGCGCACACCACCGCGGAGCCCTTGGTCGGATCGGGCACGGCCACCGCGGCGGCGTCGGTCACCCGCTTCGTCGCCAGGACGAGCGCCTCGATCTCGGCCGGCCCGGTGCGCTTGCCGGCGATCTTGATCGTGTCGTCCGAGCGGCCGTGGATGTGCCAGCACCCGTCGGCGTCGCGCGAGGCCCAGTCGCCGTGCACCCACATGCCGGGGATGCGGCGCCAGTAGCTGTCGAGATAGCGCTCCGGGTCGCGCCACAGGCCGCGCGTCGTCCCGATGCAGGCCGCGCGCATGACGAGCTCGCCGACCTCGCCGGTCGCGACGCTGCGGCCCTCGGCATCGACGATGTCGGCGCCGGTGCCCGGGATCGGGCCGAAGAAGCTCGCGGGCTTGATCGGGTAGAGCACGTTGGTGGCGACCAGCCCGCCCATCTCGGTGCCGCCCGAGTAGTTCATCAGCGGCCCGCGCCGGCCGAGCACCTTCTCGAACACCCAGTTCCACGACTGCGGATCCCACGGCTCCCCGGTCGAGGCGACCGCGCGCAGCGAGGCGAGGTCGTGGCGCGCGACCCCCTCGTCGCCATGGCGCAGCATGATCCGCGCGATGGTGGGGCTCAGGCCGAGGAAGCTCACCCGGTGCGCCTCGATCAGCCGCCAGAGCCGCGCCGGCTGCGGATAGTCGGGCGTGCCCTCGGCCATCACCAGCGTCGCGCCGGCGAGCGTCGCGGCGAGGATCTGGATCGGCCCGACCAGCCAGCCCATGTCGGTCATCCACAGCATCCGGTCGGACGGCTTGAGATCGAAGCAGAGCAGGAAATCCTCGCCGGTCTTGACCGTGAAGCCGCAGTGGGTGTGGACCGTGCCCTTGGGCCTGCCGGTCGTGCCCGAGGTGTAGACGATCAGGAGCGGCGCCTCGGCGTCGAGCGCCGCGGCCGGGAACGCCGGCGCATGGTCGCGCACGAGGTCGTGCCACCACGCGTCGCGGCCCGCCTGCATCGGCGCGTCGCCCGCGTGCCGCTGCGCGACGACGACGTGCCGCAGGGTGGGCACCTCCCGCGCCGCCTCGTCGAGGATGGCCTTCATCGGCACCACCTTCCCGCGCCGCAGGCAGGCGTCCACCGTGATCGCCGCGACCGCGTTGCCGTCGTTCAGGCGCGTGGCGATCGCCGCGGCGCCGAACCCCGAGAAGAGCGGCAGCACGATGCACCCGAGCCGCGCGAGCGCGAGGAAGGCCGCGGCGGTCTCGGGCATCATCGGCATGTAGACTCCCACCGCGTCGCCGGCGCGCAGGCCGCGCTGCGCGAGCGCGCCGGCGAGCCGGCAGGTCTCGGCGTGGAGCTGCGCGTAGGTCCAGGTGCGGACCTGGCCGTCCTCGGACTCCCACACGAGCGCGGGGTGGTCGCGGCGCGCGGACTCGACGTGCCGGTCGAGGCACGAGAGCGTCGCGTTGGTGGTGCCGCCGACGCACCACTTCGGCCACTCGATCCCGCCCGAGAGGTCGAGCACGCGCGAGTAGGGCACGACGAAGCGCACGCCGAGGAAGCGGATGAGGGCGTCCCAGAACCACTCCGGCTCGGCCGCGGCGCGGCGCGCGAGCGCGGGATAGTCCGGCAGCCGCTCGGCGCGCAGGAACGCCTGCCAGTTCGCGGCCGCCCTGAACGCTTCGTCGGGCTGCCAGGCGAAGCCGCCCGCGGCGGCCGGGGGCGCGGCGCTCACGGGCGCGCGCCCGCGGTGTCGGAATCGCAGACGACGAGGTCCGCGATGCGCGGCATCATGAACGCCTTCATCTCCTGGTGCACGTCGGACACCTGGTAGCGGTCGTGGTCGGCGCTCGAGTCGAAGCGCGCGATGATCGCGCAGTCGAATCCCTTGGCCCGCGACGCCTCGTTGAGCTCGCGCTTGATGCGCTCGCCGTAGCCGTGCACGCGATCGTGGAAGGCGCGGTCCGCATCCTGAAAACGCATCATCACGATGTGATAGAACATGACCCTCCTCGCAGTGCGCGCGATGCGCCGGGGAGCGCGAGTCTAGCATCGGCTGCGCAGCGCAAGATCGCACCGGAATCACGGCTTGGCGCGCGGAGCGTGTTGCGCCGCGGGACGTCACGGCCGGACGCGCGCGGCTTTGCGCGGGAGGCTTGACGCACCGCACCGAACCGACGATCCTTCGGCGCGCGGGCCGGGGCAGCCGACGCCAAGCGAGGCCGCGGTTCCGCGCGGAGCGAACTTCGACGAGGGGGAGGAGCTTCGTCCGCGCGTGCCGGATCCGGCGTGCGCAGGCGCGATCGTGGCCATGCTTCTGCAGACGCTCAACGGGCTCGTCTACGGCGGCCTGCTCTACATCCTCGCGGTCGGGCTCGTGCTCATCTTCGGGCTGCGCCGGGTGGTGAACTTCGCCCACGGCAGCCTGTTCATGGTCGGCGCGTACGTGGGTTACGCGATCGCGACCCACTTCGGCAACTTCTGGCTCGGGCTCGTCGTCTCGGTCGTCGTGCTCGCGGTGCTCGGCGTGTTTCTCGACGCGGTCGTGTTCCGCCCGCTGCAGCGCGAGGACCCGATCGTCACGGTGCTGGTCACGTTCGGGATCCTGCTCGTGCTCGAGGACGCGGTGCGCACCATCTGGGGCAAGGATTTCCTGTCGCTCAAGCCGCCGGCGGCGCTGGCCGGGACGGTGCAGATCCTGGGCGAGAGCTTCCCGACCTACCGCCTCTTCGTGATCGCGCTCGCCGCGGCGGTCGCGATCGGCCTCTCGCTGTGGCTGCGCATGAGCCGCATCGGCCTGTTCGTCCGCGCCTCGAGCGTGGACCGCACGACCACGGCAATCCTCGGCGTGAACACCGACCGCGTGAGCGTCCTGGTGGTCGCCGCCGCGGGCGTGTCGGGCAGGGTCTCGGCGCCGGTGCTCGCGCTCTCGCCGTGCATGGGCAGGTTAATCCTGATCGACTCTTTCATCGTGGTGGTGGTGGGCGGGCTGGGCAGCTTCTCCGGCGCGTTCTTCGCCGCCCTCATCATCGGGCAGCTGCACAACTTCGGCGTGGTGTACCTGCCGTGGGCGGCGACCATGATCCCGTTCCTGCTGATGGTGGGCATCCTGATCTGGCGGCCCTCCGGCTTCGCGGGCCAGCACGTATGAGCCGGCAGGCCGAGAGCAGCGCGCTCGCCGCGGCGCCGCCAGGGGCGGCGCCGGCGCGGTGGACCTGGAGCGTGCTCGCGGCGGCGCTCGCGGCCGGCGCGCTCCTGCCGCAGGTGGTGACCTCCACGCTCGCGATCACCCTGCTCACGCAGGCGGTGATCGGCGGCATCCTCGCGACCGCGGTGGGGCTCCTGATCCGGCAGGCCGGGCTGGTGAGCTTCGGCCACGCGGCGTTCTTCGGGCTCGCCGGCTACTTCATCGCGCTGCCGGCGAGGCACGGGCTGTGGCCGGCCGAGGTGTCGATCGTCCTCGCGGTGGCGGCGCCCACGCTGCTCGCCTTCCTGCTCGGGCTGGTGATCGTGCGCATCCCCGGCGTGGCGTTCTCGATGCTCACGCTCGCGATCGGGCAGGCGTTCCACGAGTTCGCGCTGCGCGCGCGCGAGATCACGGGCGGCGAGGACGGGTTCGCGATCAGCCTGCCGCGGGCGCTGTACGGCGTCCCGACCGAGATCTTCCAGCGGCCGCAGTCCATGTTCGTGATCGCGTGGGTCGCGCTGGTCGTGATCCTGTTCGGGCTGCACCTCCTGACGCGCACCCGGTTCGGGCGCGTGACGGCGGCGATCCGCGAGAACGAGGAGCGCGCCCGCTTCCTCGGCTACCAGACGGTGGTGCCGCGCGCGCTGGTGTTCGCGCTCTCGGCCCTGATCGGGGCCGTCGCCGGCACGCTGTTCGCGCTCTACAACGCCTTCGTTTCCCCGGAGATGCTGCACTGGAGCCTGTCGGGGTCGGCGCTGATCATGGCCATCGTGGGCGGCACGAAGCTCCTCTGGGGGCCGGCCCTGGGCGGGGTGGTGTTCTTCTTCTTCAAGGACCTGGCGGGCGACCTCACCGAGCACTGGCCGGCGATGATCGGGCTCACCCTCATCGTCGTCACGGTGGCGCTGCCGCTCGGCATCGGCGGGGCGCTGGTCCGCCTCCTCCAGCGCCTGCGTCCCGCGGGCGGCCGCACCCATGGCTGAGACGTTCGCGATCGAGGGCGGGGGGCTGACGCGACGCTATGGCGGTTTCACGGCGCTCGACGCGGTGGACCTGGCGGTCCCCGACGGCGAGATCCGCGGGCTGATCGGGCCGAACGGCGCGGGCAAGTCCACGCTGATCGACGTCCTCTCGGGCCGGGCCGACGACTGGCAGGGGTCGGTGCGGCTGCGCGGGGCGGACATCAGCCGCCTGTCCGCGCAGCAGCGGCGCCGCAGCGGGCTCGCGCGCTCGTTCCAGCGCACTAACGTCTTTCCCGAGCTCGCGGTGCGCGAGCAGCTCGAGGTCGCCTCCTGGCGCGCCGAGACGCCGAACGTGGACGAGGTGCTGCACGAGATGGGGCTCGCCGCGATCGCGCACATGCGCGCGGCGGACGTCTCCTACGGCGACCGCCGCCGCCTCGACCTCGCGCTCGCGCTGATCGGCCGGCCCACCGTGCTGCTGCTCGACGAGCCGGCGGCCGGGCTGTCGATGAAGGAGTCGATGGCGCTCGCCGAGCTGCTGCGCGATCTCGCCAGCCGCTGGAAGGTCACGGTGCTGCTCGTCGAGCACGACATGGACGTCGTGTTCTCGATCTGCCACCGCATCACGGTGCTGCACCTGGGGCGCGTGCTCGCCGAGGGCACGCCCGCGGAGATCCGCAGCATCCCGGAGGTGGTGACCGCGTACCTCGGGAGCGCGGTCGAGTGAGCGAGCTGCTCGGTTTTCGCGCGGTGGAGGCGGGCTACGGCGAGGCGCGCGTGCTGCACGGGATCGACCTGGCGGTGGGCGAGAACGAGCGCGTCGCCATCCTCGGCCGCAACGGCGTCGGCAAGAGCACGGTGGTGAACACCTTCCTCGGCGTCGCACGGCTGCGCGCGGGCGAGGTCCGCTTCCGCGGCGCGCCGCAGCGCTCGCTCCAGCACTTCACCGCCGCGCGCGCCGGCGTGGCCGTCGTGCTGCAGGGCCGGCACATCATTCCGAACCTCACCGTGCGCGAGAATCTCCTCCTCGGCGCCGCGGTGCGCCGCCCCGGCGCGTGGAACCTCGAGGGCGTGTTCGAGCTCTTCCCGGTGCTGCGCGAGCGCGCCGACACCCCGGGCACCGCGCTCTCCGGCGGGCAGCAGCAGATGCTCGCCATCGGCCGGGCGCTGATGGCCAACCCGGCGCTGCTCGTCCTCGACGAGCCGAGCGAGGGCCTCGCGCCGGTGATCGTCGACGAGCTCGCCGTGGTGCTGCGCCGGCTCGCCGACGGCGGCACCGGGCTGCTGCTGATCGAGCAGAACTTCGGGCTGGTGCGGCGCGTGGCGGAGCGCTACTACGCGCTCTCGAAGGGACAGATCGTGGACCAGGGCCGGCTCGCCGACCTGTCCCTGGCGAAACTGAAGGAGCACGTGGCGGTTTGAGCGTCGGCGAAATCACGAACGGAGGCAGTCATGCAGGCAAGGATGTGGACTAGAGGGCTGATCGGCGTCGGGGCGGCGGCGGCATTCGCCGTGCAGGCGCCGGCACTGGCGCAGGAGACCATCAAGATCGGCGTGCCGACCGCGCTGTCGGGCACCTATGCCGACCTGGGGAACCAGGCGAAGCGCGCCGTGGAGTTCGCCGTCAACGAGGTGAACGCCAAGGGCGGCATCGGCGGGCGCAAGCTCGAGGTCAAGGTGCTCGACACCGAGGCCAAGCCGGATGTCGCGCGCAAGCAGGCCGAGAAGCTCGCGCTCGAGGGCTACAAGATCCTCACCGGGACCATCGCCTCGGGCGAGGGGCTGGCGATGGCGCCGATGCTCGAGCGCTGGGACGCGCTCTACGTGGTGACGATCAACAAGGCCGACGCGCTCACCGGCGCGAACTGCGTGCCGCGGGTGTTCCGCGTGAACCATCCCGACGAGCAGGACGCGGCGATCGTGCGCCCGTGGCTCGGCACGCGCAAGGAGACGAAGTGGGCGATCGTCGCCGCCGACATCGCGTGGGGGCGCAACTCCGGCAAGAGCTTCGCGGCCGCCGCCAAGGCGAACGGGAAGGAGCTGGTGGGCGAGTTCTATCCCGCGTTCGGCACCAACGACTTCGCGCCCTACATCCAGCAGGTGAAGAACTCCGGCGCGCAGGGCGTCTGGATCGCGCTCGCCGGGCGCGACGCGATCAACTTCGCCACCCAGGCGAAGCAGTTCGGCCTGCTCGACAGCACCTTCGTCGCGGGGGTGAGCTTCGTCACGGACAACACGGTCAAGACCCTGGGCGACACCTCGAAGGGGATCTGGGGCATCATCAACTACAGCTCCACCCTCGACACGCCCGCGAACAAGCGCTTCGTGGAGGCGTGGAAGAAGGCCTACAACGGCGACGAGCCGACCAACTTCGAGGGCGAGACCTACATCGGGATGCAGGTGATCATCCAGGCGATCGAGCGCGCGAAGAGCGCCAAGCCGCTCGACGTCGCGCGCGCCATGAGCGGCGGGACGTTCGACACGCTCTACGGCAAGTCGCAGATCCGCGCCGCGGACCACCAGATGGTGCAGCCGAACTACTTCGGCTACGTCGGCGCGCAGGGCGGGAAGCTGCGGCCGATCATCACCACCACCTTTGCGGCCGACCAGGCGACCCCGCCGCCGAGCGGCGAGTGCAAGATGCCGAAGCTCTGAGCGGCGGCGCGGTGCGCCCCGCCGGTGGCGGGGCCGCCTACGCCCACCCGGCGAGGTCGAGCAGCGCGTCGTCGGCGCCGAGCCGCGGATAGGGGGCGGCGAGCGCGGCGGCGCGGAACGGCGCGCAGACCGGCACCGGCAGCGCGGGGATCTGCCGGTCGCCGGCGACGAGGCGGCGCGCGAAGAGTCCCCGCTGGACGAAGTGCGCGTCCGCGAGCGCCTCCTCGACCGACTGCACGACGCAGGCGCAGCAGTCCGGGTCGGTGAACGCGCCGCGCCAGTGCGACGCCGGCCGCGCGCGGATGCGCTCGGCCACCGCCCGCTTCACGGCGGCCGGATCGCGGGCGTCGTCGTGCGCGGCCGGATCGAGTCCGACGGCGCCGCAGAAGGCGCGCCAGAACTTCTCCTCGAGCGGCGCCGCGGCCACGAACGCGTCGTCGGCGGTGCGATACACCTGGTAGCGCGGCGAGCCGCCGGTCACCAGTTCGGCGCCCGGCAGCGGCCACGCACCCGCCGCCAGCCCGTTGCCGATCGCCCAGTACATGAAGGTGAAGAGATTGTCGGCCATCGCGACGTCCAGCCTGCACCCCGCGCCGGTGAGGTCGCGCTGCCGGAGCGCGAGCAGGACGTTCATGACCGCCGGATAGGCGCCGCCGCCGATGTCGGCGACGAGCGCTGCCGGCACGACCGGCGCGCCGTCCGCGCCGGCCGCGAGACCGAGCAGCCCCGTCTGCGCCGCGTAGTTGAGGTCGTGCGCCGCCGCCTGGGCGCGCGGACCGGACTGCCCGTAGCCGGTGATCGAGCAGTAGACGAGCCGCGGATTGAGCGCCCGCAGCCGCTCGTAGCCGAGCCCCAGCCGGTCCATGACGCCCGGCCGGAACTGCTCCACGAGGACGTCGGCGCGGGCCGCGAGCGCGCGCACGCGCTCGACCGCGCGCGCATCCTTGAGATCGACCGCGAGCGAGCGCTTGCCGCGGTTGAGCAGCGCGAAGTTCACGCTGTCGGGGCCGAGCTTCGGCTCGTACGAGCGCATCTCGTCGCCGCTGCCCGGGCGCTCGATCTTGACCACGTCCGCGCCGGCCTCGGCGAGGAGCAGGGTCGCGAGCGGGCCGGGCAGCAGCGTGCTGAAGTCGAGCACCCGCACGCCGGCGAGGGGTTGTCCGTTCACTGCGCCACCTCCTTGCTGATGACTTCGATGACCGCATCCCCGGGCCGCGCGAGCGCGGCGAGCACCACGCGCGCGATGCGGCCCCCGGGGGCCGTGCGCGCGGCGACCGCGCGCGCCCGGGCGCGCCGGTCGTCGTCGTCGACCTTGTTGATCAGCAGCGCGACGCGCGCCTCCCGCGGCACGCGCTTGCATCCGCCCGCGGGGTCGGCGGCCACCGCGGCGACCATCGCCGGCGTGACCAACGCGCCGGGGTGGATGCGCGCGACGCGCTCGGGGCGATGCACGTGCGCGTCGTCGAGGGGCTGCCCCAGGGCGTCGACCCCGACCACCCACACGACGAGCGTCGCGCAGGGCGGCACGACCGGCTCGTGCGCCGCCGGCGCCTTGAACGGCAGCCGGCGCGAGCCGTCGGCCTCGACGAGCAGCGTGAGGTCCCGCCGGCGCAGCGCGCAGAGCGCCGCGGGGGCGAGGCCGATCAGCTTGCCGGCCGCGGCGTCGAGGCCCGCGGTCAGGAGCACGTGGCGCGCCGCCGCGAGCGCCCCGCCCAGCTCCTCCGCCCGCTGCACGTGAACGGGCGCATGGCGCGCGTCGCTCGCGGCGAGCCGCGTGGTCGTCGTCGTGACGACGTGCCCGCCCGCGGCGGCGACTTCGGCCGCGACCCGGAACATCGCGCTCGTCTTCCCGCCCGCCCCGACGAACGCCACGACCTCGCCCGCGGCGACGCCGAGCGCGGACGCGAGCGACACCCCGCTCATTGACACCCCCGCAGTGGCCTCCTACAGTTTGTATCACGAACCATGGGTCACGCCCGCAACCCGACGCCGCGCCGCCCGGCGCGCGCGGCGCCGCATCCGGCCGCGGCTGCGCCGCTCGAGCTCGGGAAGCTCGCCGGCTACCTCGGCTACCAGATCCGCCAGGCGCAGTCGGCGATCTTCCGCGACCTCGCGCGCGCCACGCGCCCGCTCGGCGTGACGCCGGGCGAGTTCAGCCTGCTCGCCACGCTGCAGCACAACCCCGGCCTGAGCTCGCTGCGCCTCGCGCAGGCCTACCGGCTCGACAAGACCTCCCTCTCGCTCGCGCTCAAGCGGCTCGCCGGGCGCGGGCTGATCGCGAGCAACCGCAACGCCGGCGACCGGCGCTACCACGCGCTCGCGCTCACCGCCGCGGGGCGCGACGTGCTGCGCCGCGCGACGCGGCGCATCGAGGCGCAGGAGCGGGCGATGGACGCGCTGCTCGGCCCGGGCGAGCGCCCGCTGCTCCTCGACCGGCTGGGCCGGATCGCCGCGGCGTTCGGCCGCTGACGCGCGCCGCGCGCGGCGCGGTCGGAGCCTTGATCCAAGTCACACCGGCCGCCGGCGGCCGCGCCTACAGTTTGCATTGCAAACTATGGCGCCGCCCGCTGCCGCCAGCGCGCCGTCGGCGGGGCCAGGAACGGCCGGATCGGGTCCGATCCGGCCGCAACCGGGGGACCGCGCATGCTCCTTTACGACTTCGACTACGAGCGCGCCGGCGGCATCGAGGACGCGGTCGCGCGCCTCGCCAGCCTCGGCCGGGAAGCGCGCGCCATCGCCGGGGGCACCGACCTCCTGCCCAACATGCGCTCCGCGGTCGCCGGTCCGAGCGTCCTCGTCGGCCTGGGCGGGATCGAGCCCGAGCCGCCCGTGCGTCTGCCCGACGGCTCGATCCGCATCGACGCGCTCACCCGCCTCGCCGACCTGGTCGACGCGCCGCTCGTCGCGGCGCACGCGCCGCTCGTCGCCGCCGCCGCGCACGCCGTCGGCGGCAACCAGATCCGGCAGATGGGCACCCTCGGCGGCAACCTCTGCCAGGAGGCGCGCTGCCTGCAGTACAACCAGTGCCACGACTACCAGTTCGTGGCGGGCTGCTACAAGCGCGGGGGCGACTGCTGCTACGCCTTCCCGCAGAACAAGCCCGGCGTGTGCTGGGCGGTGCACATGTCCGACGTCGCGCCGGCGCTCATCGCGCTCGACGCCCGGCTCGACGTGGTGGGGGAGCAGGGCGCGCGCCGGCTGACGGTCGAAGCCCTGTACACGGGCGACGGCATGCGGCCGCTCGCGCTCGCCGGCGCCGATCTCATCCGCGCGGTGATCCTGCCCCCGCCGCCGCCGCGCGCCGGCTGGGGTTTCCACAAGGCGACGGTGCGCGGCGGCCTCGAGTTCGGCATGGCGGTGATGGCGGCGCGCCTCGTGCTCGGCGCCGACGGGACCTGCGCCGAGGCGCGCATCGCGCTCGGCGCGGTGCGCGAGCGCCCGGTGCGGGCCGAGTCGGCGGAGCGGCTGCTCGCGGGCGCCGCGCCGGACGAGGGCCTGCTCGCGCGCGCGGCGGCCGAGGCGGCGCGCGCGGCGAGCCCGCTGCCGCACCACGGCTTCAGCAAGCGCGGCCTGACCGACGCGATCCGGGTACACCTGAAACGCACGCTGGCGGCGGCGCTGGAACGCGCGCGCGCGGCCGGCTGAGAGGAGGACGGCAATGCTGGACGTCACCAAGAACGCGGTCGGGGCGAAGCTGCGCTCCAAGTCGCAGCTCGTGCAGCTGGCGGTGAACGGCGAGTGGCACGAGGTGGTCGTGACCCCGCGGCTCACCCTGGTGGAGGCGATCCGCGACAAGGTCGGTCTCACCGGCACCAAGGCGAGCTGCGAGTCCGGGACCTGCGGCGCGTGCACCGTGCTCCTCGACGGCCGCCCGGTGCTCGCGTGCCTGACGCTCGCGGTCGAGTGCGACGGCAGGCGCATCGAGACCGTCGAGGGGCTCGCCAGCGGCGAGAACCTGAGCGCGCTGCAGGAGGCGTTCCTCGACCAGGGCGCGGTGCAGTGCGGGTTCTGCACCCCGGGCATGCTGATGTCGGCCACCGCGCTCCTGCGCGCGCACCCCCGGCCGACGCGCGCGCAGATCAGCAAGGCGCTCGAGGGCAACCTCTGCCGCTGCACCGGCTACAACGCGATCGTCGCGGCGGTGCGCCAGGCCGCCGGCGAGGCGGTCGAGCCGGTGATGAAGTGAGGCGGCGATGAGCGAGCTCCAGTACGTCGGCAAGAGCTTCCGGCGCAAGGACGGGCCGGACAAGGTCACCGGCCGCGCGGTCTACACGCAGGACGTGAAGCTGCCGAACACCCTCGCCGGCCGCATCCTGCGCAGCCCCCATCCGCACGCGCGCATCGTGCGCATCGACACCGCGCGCGCGCAGGCGCTCCCGGGAGTGAAGGCGGTCATCACCGTCGCGGACACCAAGGGCATCAAGCACGGCTTCGTCGAGACCCCGCGCTATCCGCCCGACCAGGAGGTGCTCGCGCGCGACAAGGTCGTGCACGTCGGCGAGGAGGTGGCGGCGGTGGCGGCGGTCGACGAGCTCACCGCGCAGCGCGCGCTCGAGCTCATCGAGGTCGAGTACGAGCCGCTGCCGGCGGTGTTCGAGCCCGAGGCGGCGATGCAGGCCGACGCGCCCGAGATCCACCCCAGCCATCCGAAGTACCGCGGGCCGGAGAAGAACATCGGCGGCGACACCCAGACCGAGTGGGGCGACGTCGAGCGCGGCTTCGCCGAGTCCGACTACGTGCGCGAGGACCGCTACGAGTGCCAGCTGCGCACGCACGGCTACCTCGAGCCGCACGTGACGCTCGCGCACTGGGAGAACGACAAGCTCAACGTCTGGACCTCGTCGATGGGGACGTTCGTCAAGCGCGCGAAGCTCGCCAAGACGCTCGACCTGCCGTACTCGTCGGTGCGCATCCACAAGACCTACGTCGGCGGCACCTTCGGCGGCAAGATCGACCTCTACTCGCACGAGTACTGCGCCGCGCGCCTGTCGATGCTCACCGGCCGGCCGGTGCGCATCGTGGCGAGCCGCGAGGAGATCTTCTCCGCCTTCCGCCACGCCCAGCCGCTCATCCTCGAGATCAAGACCGGGGTGAAGAAGGACGGCACGCTGGTCGCGCAGCGCATCCGCGCGATCAACAACGCCGGGGCCTTCCGCGGCAGCGGGGTGGTGGTGATCTTCCTCGCGTGGGGGTTCACCATGATCCCCTACCGCATCCCCAACCTGAAGTTCGAGGGGCTGTCGGTCTACACCAACCACACGGTGCGCGCGCCGCAGCGCGGGCACGGCGCGCCGAAGGTGCGCTTCGCGATCGAGTCGCAGCTCGACACCATCGCGGAGGCGCTGGGCATCGACCCGATCACCATCCGCCTGCGCAACGCGCGCCAGCCGTGGGAGACGCTCCCCAACGGCGACAACACGCACAACTGCGGGCTCGGCGACTGCGTGCGGCTCGCGGCCGAGCGCTCGGGCTTCCTGGAGAAGTACGGGCGCGACCGGCGCTCGCCGCCGGCGGGCACGATCCGGCGCGGCATCGGCATCGGCGTGTCCGCCTACATGGGCGGCACCCTGATCTACCCGAACGGCTCGGGCGTGATCGTCAAGATGAACGACGACGGCTCGGCGATCGTGCTCACCGGCGCGATCGACATCGGGCAGGGGTCGGAGACCGTGATCGCGCAGATCGTGGCCGAGGAGCTGGCGATCGGCATGGACGACGTGAAGATCATCTCGTCGGACACCGACACGACGCCGCAGGACATCGGCGCCTGGATCAGCGGCATGACCTACGTCACCGGCAACGCCGCGCGGCAGGCCGCCGGCGACGCGCGCCGCAAGCTCGTCGAGCTCGCCGCGGAGAAGCTCAAGCTCCCGGCCGACCAGCTGCAGGCGGTCGGCAAGGGCGTGCAGCACCGGCTCGATCCCGCGCGGCGCGTGACCTACCGCGAGCTCATCGCGTTCAGCGTCGCGACGCGCCGCGGGGACACGGTGGTCGGCGAGGGCTACTGGCGCACGATGCGCGACGAGCCGGCGCACCCGAGCCTCGCCACCACCAAGGGGCGCTGGACGGAGAACTACGCCTTCAGCGCGCAGGTGGCCGAGGTCGAGGTCGACATCGAGACCGGCGAGGCGCGCCTCGTCAAGGCGCTGACGGTGCACGACTGCGGCTTCCCGATCAACCCCGCGCTGGTGAAGGGGCAGGTGGACGGCCAGATCTCGATGGCGCTCGGGCACGCGTTCATGGAGGAGATCCTCACCCGCGACGGCTACACGCTGAACCCGAACTGGCTCGACTACCGCATGCCCACCATCCACAACATGGCGGAGTCCGAGGAGGCCCACATCATCACCGAGCAGTACCGCGTGGG
>JAGVSZ010000159.1 GCA_019137045.1 Betaproteobacteria bacterium | reverse complement strand
CGAAATGACCGGTCTCGACCATGAGCACCCGGTCGCCCGGCGAGAGCGTGTTCACCAGCGCCGCCTCCCACGCGCCGGTCCCCGACGCGGGGTAGATGACGACCGGCTGCGCGGTCTTGAACACGTGCCGGAGCCCGTCGAGCACCTCGTGGCCGAGCGCCGCGAACTCGGGGCCGCGGTGGTCCATCGTCGGGTGGTCGATCGCGCGCAGGACGCGGTCGGGCACGTTCGTCGGGCCGGGGATCTGCAGGAAGTGTCGACCGCTGCGGTGCGCCATCGGGGTCTCCGCGGGAGTAGGCGATGGTAGATGGGCCGCGCGGCCGAGGCAACGCCCGGTCGCCGGGCGGTATGATCCCGGCGGGTTTCCCGAGGATGTCCAATGCCCCTGAACGTTGACGTGGTTTCCGACGTCGTCTGCCCGTGGTGCTTCATCGGCAAGCGCCGGCTGGAGGGTGCGCTCGCGCTCTACGCGCAGGCGCACCCCGGTGCGCCGGCGCCGCAGGTGACCTGGCGCCCGTTCCAGCTCAACCCCGACATGCCCGACGAAGGCATGCCGCGCGCGGAGTACGCGCGGCGCAAATTCGGCGACCGGGGCGGCGCGGTGAACGAGCGCGTGAGCGGCGTCGGACGCGAGGTCGGCATTCCCTTCGCATTCGACCGCATCGTGCGGCAGCCGAACACGCTCGCCGCGCACGGCCTGATCGAGCTTGCGCACGCGCACGGCGCGCAGGACGCGCTCGTCGAGGCGCTCTTCCGCGCCTTCTTCCTCGACGGCGTGGACCTGACCGCGCGCGCGAGCCTCGTCGCGCTCGCGGCCGGGGCCGGCCTCGACCGCGCCGCGGTCGAGGCGCGGCTGGACGACCGCAACGCCCGCGAGCTCGTGGCGGCCGAGGAGCGGCGCGCGCGCGAGCTCGGGATCGAGGGCGTTCCGTTCTTCATCTTCAACGGCCGCGTGGCGGTCTCCGGCGCGCACCCGGCGCAGTCGCTGCTGGAAGCAATGCGGCAGGCCGAGGCGATGCCGGCGGAATGAGCCTCCACCGGCTCGAGTTCCGTTCGGGCGCCGGCGCGCCCGGCCTCGCCGAGCGCCTGAAGCGCGAGATCGACGGCGACGTGCTGTTCGACCGCGCGAGCCGCGGGCGCTACGCGACCGACGCTTCGATCTACCAGGTCGAGCCGGTCGGGGTCGTGGTGCCGCGGACGGAGGCCGCCGCGCTCCGGGCGATGGAGATCGCGGTCGGCGCGGGCGTCCCGATCCTGCCGCGCGGGGCCGGCAGCTCGCAGTGCGGGCAGACGGTCGGCGCGGCGCTGGTGATCGACCACTCGAAGCACCTGAACGAGGTCGTGGCGTTCGACCCGGCGCGCGCCACCGTGACCGTCCAGCCGGGGATCGTGCTCGACCGTCTGAACGCGTTCCTGCGGCCGCACGGGCTCTGGTTCCCGGTCGACGTCTCGACCTCGGCGCAGGCCACGATCGGCGGCATGGCGGGCAACAACTCGTGCGGCTCGCGCTCGATCCGCTACGGCAACATGGTGCACAACGTGCTGGCGATCGAAGCGCGCCTCGCCGGCGGCGCCGACCTCCGGTTCGGCCCGAGCGACGAGCTCGGCGCCGGTCCCGCGGCCTACCGGGCGCTGGTTGCGCAGATCCACGAGATCGTGCGGCGCGAGGCCGACGAGATCGCGGCGCGGTGGCCGCAGGTCCTGCGCCGCGTGCAGGGCTACAACATCGACATGGTGCAGCCGGGCCCGGGGCCGGAGATGCGTCCGCACAACCTCGCGCACCTGCTGGTCGGCTCCGAGGGCACGCTCGCGTACTCGCGGCGCCTGACGCTCAAGCTCGCGCCGATCCCGCAGCACAAGACGCTCGGCGTGTGCCACTTCCCGACGTTCTACCGCGCGATGGAGAGCGCGCAGCACATCGTCCGGCTCGACCCGGACGCGGTGGAGCTGGTCGACCGCACGATGATCGACCTCGCGCGCGCGAACCGCGCGTTCGAGCCGGTCGTCCGCGCGTTCGTGCGCGGCGAGCCGGCGGCGGTGCTGCTGGTCGAGTTCGCCGGCGAGGCGCGCGACGCGCAGGTCGCCAAGCTCAAGCGCCTGGTCGAGCTGATGGGCGACCTGGGCCTCCCGGGCAGCGTCGTGGAGATCACCGACGCGCGGCTGCAGAAGGACGTGTGGGAGGTGCGCAAGGCGGGCCTCAACATCATGATGTCGATGAAGGGCGACGGCAAGCCGGTGTCGTTCATCGAGGACTGCGCCGTTCCGCTCGAGCACCTCGCCGAGTACACCGACCGGCTGACGCGCATCTTCGAGAAGCACGGCACGCGCGGCACCTGGTACGCGCACG
>JAGVSZ010000364.1 GCA_019137045.1 Betaproteobacteria bacterium | reverse complement strand
GGCGCGGTCAGCGCGGTTCGGCGAGCGAGCCCGGCTTCGGCGCGCGCGCGCCGCGCCAGATGTGCAGGTACCAGAACGCGGGGATCGCGATCGGGTAGAAGAACATCATCCCGAACACCCAGATCACGCGCCGCTGAACGGGCAGGGTGCCCAGGCTGAGCGCG
This sequence comes from Betaproteobacteria bacterium, assembly GCA_019137045.1. Lineage (GTDB taxonomy): Bacteria > Pseudomonadota > Gammaproteobacteria > Burkholderiales > SG8-39 > JAGVSZ01. The sequence goes on along the minus strand of JAGVSZ010000364.1, from coordinate 2,184 downwards.
ATTGCGGCCTCGATCAGGAACGCCGCGAGCGCGGCGAACGCGTGCAGGTGGATGACGAACGCCTCCATGCCCGAGCGGCCCTCGCGGGTCGCGCTGACGAGCGCGAAGTCGCCCGCGAGCGCGGCCAACGCGTAGACCGTCCCCCACAGCGCGAGCGCGCCGAGGGCGAGCCTGACCGCGACCGGCATCGCCCGCGGGGGCGGCCTACAGCCCCATCATCTTCATCGCCCCCTTGAACAGCGCGCTCGCGGGGTCGGTGAAGCCGTCGAGGATGGAGAAGTGGTGGTTGTTTGGGCAGGGGATCTCCCCGGCGCTGACCTTGCGCCACCTGGCCGCGAACGCCGCCTGCTGGGCGCGGAACGGCGGCAGCTCCCTGCCCCCGACGGCGAAGTAGACCGGCGCGTCGGTCGCCGGCGGATAGAAGAGCGGGCTCGCCTTCGCGGCCTCCGCCGGCGTCAGCCGCACGTCCGCGTTCACCGAGGGCACGTTGACGAGCTCGCGCAGGTCGTACACGCCGCTGATCGCCAATCCTCCCCGCACGACCTTCTTCGGCAGGTCGGGCCGGAACACCGGGAACAGCGCCGCCATCGCCATCGCCGTGAGGTGCCCGCCGGCCGAGTGCCCCGACACGTAGAGGTTGCCGGGCGGCGCGCCGAAGTTGACGCCGTTGCGGTACAGCCAGGCGCAGGCCTGGAGGATCTGCAGCACGATGCCCTCGACCGTGATCGCGGGGCAGAGGGCGTAGTTCGGCACCGCCACCGTCACCCCGTGCCGCACCAGCTCGGCCGCGACGAACGAGTGGTCCTTCTTGTCGAGCGCGCGCCAGTAGCCGCCGTGGATGAACATCAGGCACGCCCGGCTCGCGCGCGCCGGGAGGAAGATGTCCATCGTCTCGGCTGCATGCGGACCGTAGGGCACGTCGAGGTAGCAGCGCACGCTCGCGCGCGTCTGCGCCGAGCGGGCGACCCAGCGGTCCATGTGCTGCGGGAAGTCGGCGAACGCGGCCCGGTTGTTGTACTGCGATTCCCAGTAGGCGACGTCCCGCTTCATCTTCCTCCGGCTCCTCACTCGGGCACGACTGCGGTCACCTCGATCTCGACCTTCGCCTCCGCCTCCATCAGCGCGTTCACCTCCACCGCGGTCATCGCCGGGTAGTGCCGGCCGATCACTTCGCGGTACGCGGCGCCGATCGCCTTCCCCGCCGCGAGGTACTCGCTCCGGCTGGTCACGTACCAGGTCATCCGCGTGATGTGCTCCGGCCGCGCGCCGTCCTCGGCGAGCACCGCGACGACGTTCGCGAGCGCCTGGCGCACCTGCGCGGCAAAGTCCGCGCCCGGGAACCGTCCCTGCGCGTCCCAGCCGATCTGGCCCGCGACGAAGATCTGCCGGCCGCGCGCGGAGATGCCGTTCGAATAGCCGCGCGGCGGCGCCCAGCCGGAGGGTTGCAGGACCTTCATCGCGTGCTCGCAGAGGGGGTCGGGGAGGGTAGGGGCGCGATTATGCGCCACCGGGCGATGGCCTGCACCGGCGCGGCCGCCGGGCATAATCGGCGCGGCCGCGAGGGAGCGAACGACATGAGCTGGGGAACGCTGTACGTGGCGGGTGAATGGATCGTCAGGGTCGGCGCGCTCTTCTACGTGCCGCAGCGGCGCACGCCCTCGGCCGCGCGCGCGTGGCTGCTGCTGATCTTCTTCCTCCCTTACGTCGGCCTCGCGCTCTATGCGCTGATCGGCCGGGCCTTTCTGCCCAGGCGCCGCCTGGCGATGCAGGCGCGGATCGGCGAGGCCCTCGGCAGGGTCCTGCCGTCGCCCGAGCCCGCGCGCGCGGCGGGCGGCCCCCTCGCGCCCGCCGCCCGGCTCGCCGCCCGGCTCTCGGAGTTCGCCGTGGTGGAGGGCAACGGCTTCGAACTGCTGCCGGACTCCGACGCGGCGCTCGACCGGCTGGTCGCCGATATCGTTGGCGCCACCGGCTACGCGCACCGGGTGTACTACATCTTCGAGAACGACGTTGGGGGCGCGCGGGTGGCCGCGGCACTCGCGCGCGCCGCCGCCCGCGGCGTCACCGTGCGCGTGCTGTTGGATGCGATCGGGTCGCGCGGCGGGCTGCGCGGGCTCGCCCCGCGCCTGCGCGCCGCCGGCGCGGAGGTGGTCGCGGTGCTGCCGCTGCGGCTGTGGGGGCCGAACC